>DAOVDS010000115.1 GCA_030669415.1 bacterium | reverse complement strand
TGTTCCGTCCGCGACAACGACGGTATCGCCCGGTTGAGCCGCGTCTATTGCATCCTGGATAGTAGAGTACTCTGAGGGAACCTTCAGCCCTCCCAACTCGTAGCAGCCCATGTCCACCGTTGTGTCAATTATTCTGTCCCTGCCATCGAGGTCCTTGTCGCCCGCGTTGACGTAGCTGTTGTCGCCTGCGTTTATGCACGGTGAGCCGGGCAGCACGCGGTGGTTTCCGCCTGCGGCGCTGGCAAACAGCGGGTTGGTGTCAATATTGCCCGTGCCTGTCCAGCCGCCCTGAACATCGCTGTATTGCACCGTTATCGCCCCATCTATCTGACTTCCTGTACTAGCCGTATTCCCCCAGATGATGGAGTTCCCCATCGTTGGATTCGCCCCAATGTAGGACCGGATGCCGCCACCATTGCCAACTGCCGAGTTGTTCGCTATGGTGCAGTTGGTTATGGCAGGGTCACCGGTGCAGTAAATGCCGCCGCCATTACCTCCTGCCGAGTTGTCCGCTATCGTGCAGTTGGTGATGGTGGGAGTGGCCGATGTGGCGCATAGAATCCCGCCACCGTAACTGTCTGCCGAGTTACTCGTTATGGTGCAGTTCCTTATCGTTGGGCTTGTGCCACTGGCGCAGAAGATGCCGCCGCCGTTACCGCCGGCAGCCGAATTGTCTGTCAGGAAACAGTTTGATATCTCAGGACTGGCGTTATCACAGTAGATAGCGCCGCCGTGCTTCCCGGCTTCGTTGTTGGTTATGTTGCAGTCGCGTATCGTGGGACTGGAACTCACCAGGTAGATGGCACCACCGTAATCTCCCGACGGTACGCTCCCGTTTCTCATGGTCAAGCGTGCAACGACTGAGCCGAGGGTTTCACCGGAGTGGAAATAGAACCCGCGGCCGGAAGTTTCGCAGTCAATTGTGCAATTTGCCGGGCCGTTCTCAGAGCAGACAACTATCAGCTTGCCGCCGAAGTCCAGGTCCTTGTTGCCAGTGCCTGTGTATGTCCCGTCAGCGACGAGGACAGTGTCGCCAGTTTCTGCCGCATCAATCGCATCCTGGATGGTTGAGTACTCTGACGGAACCTTAAGACCTCCCAGCTCGTAGCAGCCCATGTCCACCGTCGTGTCTATTATCCTGTCCCTGCCGTCAAGGTCCTTGTCGCCCGCATTGACGTGACCATTATCACCGGCGTCAATACACGGAGAGCCTAACAGAAGCCGGAAATTGCCGCCTGCGACACTGGCAAACAGCGGGTTGGAGTGAATGCAGTTTGTCTCGGTTACAGTTCCGTTCACGTTTCCGAAGCCATCACGATAATTACAATAATCTGCCGTTAGTGTTGAAACGCTGATAAGCATCTCGTTTGCCGTGACCGTAGCGTCGTTGTACCAGATGACGCAGTTCCTGAGTTCAGGCGTGCTGTCAATGGAGACAATGCCTCCACCGCGGCCGGAGCTGTTTCCTCCAACCGTGCAATTCGTCATGACGAAATCCGCTCCGGTGCAATAGACACCGCCGCCGTAGTATCCTGCGGTGTTGGATGCAATCAGGCAGTTCGTGAGTTCAGGCCTGGCGTTGTAACGGCTCGCGACTCCGCCTCCACCGTATCCCGAAGATGTGGAGGTCACAGTATTGTTGACAATAACACAGTTATAGACCTTCGGCTTGCCCGTTGAAATGTAGCAGTCGATACCGCCGCCATAGCTCTGTGCAGTGTTGCCAGATATGATGCAGTTGGATATGACTGATGTGCAATAGAGCACGTGTATGCCGCCGCCGTACTTGGCGGTGTTGTCCAGTATTTCACAGTCAGAAATTGCAGGATTCGCATGGTCGCAGAAAATGCCACCGCCGTATGAGACGGCGGCGCAGTCCCTGATAATGCAGTTTGTAATTGTAGGACTGGAACTGCTTACGCAGCGAACACCGCCTCCTGACGTACTTATGCTGCCATTCTTGATTGTGAACCCATCTAAGATTGAATCCGACCCCTCGCCCGAGTGAAAGTAGAATCCTCGGCCGTCGTTCTGGCAGTCTATTATGCATCCCTCGGGGCCGTTCTCAGATATAACCGTTATCGCCTTGCCCTTGAAGTCCAGGTCCTTGTTGCCTGTTCCCGTCCATGTGCCGTCTGATACCAGTACCGTACCGCCCACCGAGCAGGCATCTATTGCTTCCTGGATAGTCCCGTAGTCAGCGGGCACTCGGATAACACTCGCCTGCAGCTCGAAGTTGGCTGTCACCGACTTGGGAGCGTCCATCACTAACTTCTCGGGATTGGTGCTTCCAGTCAGGTCGCCACTCCAGGTGGTGAAGTCGTAGCTGGGCGCCGCAACAGCCATTACTTCAACCTCGGTCGAAGGGTCGTACCAGCCACCCGGCGGTGTGAGCTGCACTGTCCCGCCGGCAGCCGGCGCACCCGCCGTGGCAAGCTCGTACTGCATCTGCCACTGCCAGGTTATCGAAGAGTCTTCCGTAATGTCGAAGTTGGTCGAGTTCGTAAGCCCTGTCGCAGGCACAGAGCCGCTGCCCACCCAGCCGGTGCAGGCGTAGCGGACACCCGGCGTCGTCGCCGCCACCGTCGAGTCCACCGAAGCTGTCACTCCCGTGCCCGAAGCGTACACATTATCGCCAACCAGCGGGTCGGGGCTGCCGTGGTCGGTTGCCACCGTCAAAGTGTAAGTAGTCGTGATAAACGTCGCGGTGACATCCTTCGGAGCATCCATTGTTATACTGTCGGGGTTGGTGCTTCCTGACAGGTGGCCGGACCACGAGTCAAACACGTAGCTCGCGCTCGGGTTCGCCGTAAGCTGCACCACCGTGCTCTCGTCATACCACGTGTCGTCCGGGCTGCGGCTGACACTGCCGCCGCCTACGGGAGTGACCGATGTGCTCAACTCGTACTGTGTCTTCCACTCCCACGTTATTGAAGAGTCCTGCATCATTGTGAAAATGGTCGAATTCGTCGTTCCTGTCAGGTCAACATCGCCCGTGCCTGTCCAGCCGGTGCAGACGTAGCGTGTGCCCGGAGTCCCGGCCACAGGCGAGTCAACCGTCGCAGTTACAGTCGTGCCCTGCGCGACGGAGTTCACACCGTCCGGCGGGTCAGGCGTGCCGTGCGCGGAAGTGACTGTAAGGTCGTGGAATGTCGCACCGCCAGTGTAGTTGGCAGTCACCGTCTTGGCCGAGTCCATCGTGATGTTTTCAGGGTTGCTGACGCTTACCAGGTCGCCCGTCCAGTCGCTGAACGTGAAGTCCACATTCTCCGTCGCAGTAAGCTGCACCACCGTGGCCGAGTCGTACCAGGTAGCGTCCGGGTTCCTCTCAACCGTGCCCGCGCCCACAGGCGTCACGTTTGTCGTAAGCTGGTACTGCGTCTTCCAAGTCCACGTAATCGACGAGTCCTGCGTGATTGTAAAGTTTGTGGAGTTGGTGGTTCCTGTAGGGTCAACATCGCCCGTTCCTGTCCAGCCGGTGCAGACGTAGCGTGTCCCTGTGCCGCCTGAAACCGGAGAAGCCACGCTTGCATCTATGTTCGCACCGGAGGCGCACAGGTGGACACCTGTCCCGGGGTCGGGGCTGCCGTATGCCGAGTTGACCGTCAGGTCAAACGTCTCTCCCGTGAAGTTCGCCACTACAGTCTTGGGCGCGTCTACCGTCAGGTTCTCCGGGTTGTTGGAGCCGGACATGTCGCCGGTCCAGTTGACGAAGGCGTAGCCCGCGTTGCCTGTAGCAGTAACCTCGGGCGCTGAGCCGTCGTCGTGCCAGTTACCCAACGGGCTGCACGCAACTGCCCCGGAGCCTATCGGGTTTGTCGAAGTCGTTAAGTAATACTGCGTGACCCAGTTCCACGTGAGGGTCGAGTCCTGCGTGATTGTGAAAAACGCCGAGCTCTCTGTTCCGCTTACAGGCACGCTGCCTGTCCCGCTGTAGCCTGTGCAGCAGTAGCGCGTCTTCGCAAGACCGTCCACCGTCTCGGGTGCGGTCGCGAACACATCCTCACCGCTGTCGTAGTACCAGGTGCCTACATCCGGGGTGGTCGGGCCGCAGGCGGAAGTGATGCTCAGCGAGACCTTCGTAGCGAACTCGCAGTCCGCGCTTGTGCCGCTTGCGCCGGTTCCGGACACGCTCGTGACGTGGAAGTGATACGTCGTGTTGGAGGTCAGGCTGGTAAGGGTAACGCTGTGAACCGTGTCAAGAGCTGCATCTTTCTCCTGCGAGCCGTAAGAGATATCGGGGCCGTACTGCACGGTGCTGTTTGACTGTATGTCTGTGACCCACTCGATGGTCGCGGAGTTGTTTGTCAGTACAGCGACCTGGGGGCCGTAGGTTATTTTGACTGTGCCGGGGTCATCGTCGTCTTTCTGGGTGCTCTGGTATATCGCGTACCACGGACCCGCCCCGAACGGACCGCAGGAGCAGAGCCCAAGCAACAGGATTGCCGCGAGAACTGCAAGAGATGACCTCGGCATTTTCATCGACTGTCCTCCGAAGTGTCAACTGAATCCGAGCTCTGCTGCTCGACTCAACCCCACAACGCTCGGCAAACCGGGTCTCAAGCTGCTTGTGCAAAGGTGTGAATCCGGCAATGCAGTAGTATACAACGGCTTGTGTGCAAAGTCAAGTAACGACTGCCCCTGTCACCCCCGGATACGCGGCATTCCCGCCCCGGCGGGAAGCTCTGCGAGCGCATGCGAAGCAGACGCTGGAGCCCCGAAAGTGAATCCCGGCAATCTTCCTGCAGGGCAGCTCAGAACTCGATGCGGCAGACTTCCTGCTCCTGCTTCTGCGTCTTTAGCACGACGTTGTAGCGCTTGGTCTCCTGTTTGTCACTGCCGGCGTGCCTGGTGACGCAGACGGTGACCCAGGTCTGGCCGCCGAGCAGGTTCGGGTTCACGCTGTAGTAGTGCACCTTGACCACGTAGACGCCGGTCTTCGCCTTCAGCATCTGGTAGCGCTCGGGCCCGTAGCCTTCGGTGAGGTCGTCAAGGAGCACACCTCCGTTCGAGGTCTTCTTGTGCTCGTAGAAGCACTTCTCACCGCCGGGCTCTATCACCCAGAGGTCGATATCGGTGTTGTCGGTGTTCCAGGAGATTGTCACGCGCAGGTCGGCCTTCCCTTCCGCAACCGCGAGCTTCTCGAGCCGGTCGCCGAAGAGCTCCAGGAGTTCTCCCTTGACGGTCTTTTCCCGTATGGCGGCCCTCATGAGCATGCAGTACTCCTCGAGCACAACCCTCTTGAGCGAGTGAAAGCGCCTGTGCCACTCGCCTGCGAGCAGTATCTCGTACTGCAGAGCCCCGAGGCCAACCCTGCCTGCAAGCTCGAGGCTGCGGGCGAGGTCGCGGTACGACTGCGGCTCGAACGGGCGCGACTCCTGGACGCGCCAGAACAGCCCGGCAGCCTGCGCGGGCCTGTCCATGGCCAAGAGCCTGTAACCCACGAGACGCAGCGAGTCGGAACGGGTCGGGTACAGCTCGACAATGCATGAGAGCGCACGCAGCGCCTCCGGCATAGCTTCCTTCTTGATGCGCCGGGTGGCTTCGTCGCTGTATACGTCAACGTCGCGGCGGTTCCCGGTGCGGGTCTTCAGGTAGGACGCCGGCACTTCGGTTTTCAGGAGTACCTTTTCGGAGGAAACTGCCGCGGGCAGCTCGTAGTCTTCGGCCTTGAGCGCCGCAAGCAGTCTCTTGACGTGCTCGCCCTTCTCGCCGGTTGTGAGTTTCACGCGCTTGTCAATCCGCTCCATGAATCGCTTGAACGCTTCCTGCGCGGAGAGCTCTTTGGCTGCATCTTCCCACTGCGTATCGAGGAACTCGGCGATGTCCTTGACCTTTATTTCGCCGCGCTCCTGCGAGATGTCGAACGCCTCGTAGTCTTCCTCAGTCTCCATTATCAGGAACGAGGCAACCTTGGAACCTATGGAGAAGTGCTGGCAGTATGCGGTAATCAGCTCATCCAGGTCCGGGTTATTGAGCGCGACAAGGCTTGCGACAGCAATCTCGCCCCAGGCCCTTGGCGCAAGCTCGCTCTTATCTGCCACTTCGAGCGCGAAGTTGAACTTGACTTCCTTACCCTTGTAAGTGCCTGTAAGCTCGAGCTCGGCACCGGCGGCTTTCGCGCACCTGCCTGCCACAATGAGGTCGCCGCCAGGATAGATGGCAGCCTTGCGGCCTGCGACAAGCAGCTCGCCAACCTGCGCCGCGCCTGACGCGCTTACGCCGGATACCTGCAGGCACTGGCGCCTGTGGGCAGTGGCGGCCTTTGCGACCATGTCTTCGGAGAAGCAGTTGAAAACCGAGCCGCCGCGGCGGGTAAGCATGCTGAAGAGCTCAAGGTTCTCCGCGCTCAGGCCTGTGCGGTAGCAGAAGAACCGGCAGGGGAACTTGGCCCGTGACTCGAAGCGCGCCACAAGCTGGTTCGCCTGCGCGGCGCCCCAGTTTACCTGCCCGTCGGAGAGCAGGAAGATATTGACGGGCTTCCCTCCCATCGCCTTCTCGGCCGTGAGCTTGTCAAGAGCCCCGCTCAGGTCGGTCGCGCCTTCAAGAAGCACAGTGTCGAGCCTGGCGAGGAGCTTCTTGCGCTCTCCTTCAGTATTGGCGAGCCAGAACCCTTCGGGTCGAAGCAGCCACCTTGCGCCGATGTCGAACAGGAGCACCTGGAATTTCTCAATTGCTTCGTCGCCTTCGAGTATCTTTTTTAGAAGCGCTGCGGAAGTGTTGAACCTGTCAGGCTCTTCGGAAAGGGAGGTGTCTACAAGGAAGACAGCATGTTTCGCGAAGGGGGCCGCCTCTTCCTCGGAAAGCTGCGGCTGCAGGCGGGCGTAGAAGTAGTATGGCCCACCCTCTGCGTCGAGGCCGCTAATGTACTGGATGTCTTTTCTCGGCGGGGTGAAGCTGAAGATAGCCTCGCCGCCGGGGCCTTTCTTGACCCATTCGCCCCCGTAGAGGAGGTGCCCATCCTTCTCGGCCTTGTCCACGCCCACGTCGCTGAACTGCGGGTCCTTGCAGTCGGCGCTGGCGGCGTTGAGCAGGAACTCGAGGCTTGTGAGCTTGCAGTCAGGCAGCGGGAAGCGGTACTGCATGGCGCTGCCCGTTGCTTCGAGGGTCTGCTCGTATGCGATAATCACGCGGTTGTAGCCCTTTGCGGGGATGGGGAATACGCGCCCGCGGAACGTGTTTGCGCCCGCATATTCCAGAAGCGCCGGGTCGATTCTGCGGCGTACAGTCTCCTCGTAAGCTACACGGGCTGTTTCCTTCTTGACGATTCGCGCCTCCTTGAGCTCGCCCCAGTCCTTCTTCGCAACGTGGCTGACAACCTCGTGGGGTGAAAGCTCGCCGAGGTTTTCCGGGATTTCCGATTCGTGGAAGAAGACGGGCACTTCAGCAGTCTGCTGGCCTATGAACATGGCGTAGTAGCACGGCGAAGCGCCGGAGGGCAGCGGGTACTCGAAAGTCCCCTCAAGCTGCCTGTCGTGCGGGTTGTAGAAGATGTGGTCAACGAGCGTCCGGGCGCGGGGCCCTTCGACAGTGACGTTTATCATCATCCTGACAAGCTCAAGCGAGTTGCCGCCGCCGACGTACACACGGGCGAAAGTCGGCGTGCCCTTTCGCTTCCACGTTTTCGGCTTTGCGGGCGGCTTCTCCTTGCCGGCTTTCGCTTTGTCTGCGCCGGTCACCCCTCCGCCTGACTGCCCGGGCCGGCCCGGCTCCGCACGACGAAGAGCCGGCACGCCAGAGATAACGCCGAGGTCCTGGAGTTTCGCCAACTCCTCCATCTTTCCCTCTATTTCGGCTGGTCTTTCCGGAAGTGCGCCCCAGGCGTCATCGGTATCGCCTTCTTCGGACTCCTCGTCCCAGCCGCCGTAATCTTCGCCATCATCCGGCGCGAAACCTGCTTTCGCAGGCGCTGCTGTGGGCGCGGTCTGGGAGCGGGCCAGTCCGGCGGAGTCCTTCTCCGAGGAGCAGGAAAAAAGGACCGCGGTGAAGATTACCACCGCGACAGTACATAGAACGGCCGCAAGGTCTCTACGCGACATAGTATCCCTCCTCTTCCAACTGCGATTTGCCTGATGATTAGACGAAAAACAGAGAGCAGAAGTTCGTACAGAAACAAAAGTGTTGATAAAAATGTCGGAGGTTCACAGCCGAATTCAATCGCTAAAGCTGCTTGAGAAGTTGGACAGGGGCGCTATAATATGACTCTTCGTCTTTGAACAGAATTGTATAAACGAACCCTGGAGGTACACTCATGGACCCGGAACGGGAAAAGCGATTCATGGATGAGGCGCTTCGGCTCATAGAGCTGGGCGAGGAGAAGGGATTCATTTTCCGGCTGATGGGCGCAGTCGCGGTAAAGCTGCACTGCCCGAAGTACGAGCACCTGTACCGGCAGATGGAGCGCACGCTCACCGACATTGACTATGCCACCTACGGCAAGTACCGCTCCGAGATGGGCAAGTTCTTCAAAGACCTCGGCTACGCTCCCAACGAGCAGGTGATAGCATACTACGGCAAGCACAGGCATATCTACTGGAGCGACAAGAACCAGTGGCAGGTGGATTTGTTCTTCGACGAGCTTGACATGTGCCACAAGGTGAACTTCCGCGGCAGGCTGGAGCTTGACCACCCGACGATAACACTTGCCGATATCATGCTCGAAAAGATGCAGATAATGAAGATAAACGAGAAGGATGTCAAAGACACGATAATCATGCTGCTGGAGCACGACATCGGCGATACTGACAAGGACGAAATCAACGGGGCCTACATCTCAGACCTGCTGCGGAAGGACTGGGGGTATTATCACACGGTCACGACGAACATAAAGAAGGTGAGCGGCTTCACGGATAACTACGAGCCGCTCTCGGGCGAGGAGAAGGACAAGGTCAGAGAGCGGGCACAGAAGCTTCTGACGCGCATCGAGGAGACCAAGAAGAGCCTGAAATGGAAGCTGCGTGCGAAGCTGGGCACGAAAATCAAGTGGTACAAGGAGGTGGAGGAAGTCTCGCCTGACACGGCGGAGACTGCCGCTGCGAAGGCTGAGGGACGCACCAGGACCAGGTTCATGTTCGCAACGGACCTTCACGGCTCGGAGACCGTGTGGCGCAAATTCCTCAACAGCGCCAAGATATTCGGCTGCGACGCACTCGTCCTTTCGGGCGATATGACAGGCAAGGTAATGGTGCCGATAATCAAGCAGGAAGATGGCACCTACAAGGCGATGCTCCTGAACGAGGATTACATCCTCAAGGACGAAGACATCGAGGAGTTCAAGAAGAAGTGCCGGATGCTCTGCTACATACCTCATGTGACGACCCCGGAAGAGGCTGACAGAATCAGCCAGGACGAGAAGTACCGCGAAGACCTCTTCGAGCGGCTCGAATGCGAGATTGTCGAGCACTGGCTCTCGCTCATTCCCGACAGGGTGCCGGAGCACGTGCGCATCGTCATAAGCCCCGGAAACGATGACAAGTTCTCCATTGACGAGGCGATAAAGAAAGACCCCCGCGTCATTTTCGGCGAGGAGGAAGTTGTCAAGCTCGATGATGAGCACGAGGTGCTCTGCTGCGGGTGGTCCAACCCGACGCCATTCGACTCCCCGCGCGAGTGCTCGGAAGAGGAGCTTGAGAAGAAGTTAGAGGCGGTGGTCGCCAAGGTGAAGGATATGAGCAAGTGCGTCTTTTGCATCCACGTTCCGCCGTACGATTCGCAGCTTGACATAGCGCCGCTTACCGACAAGAACCTCAAAGTTGTGGCGAAGGGCGGGCGTCCGCAGATGGTGCCGGTAGGCTCAAAGGCGGTAAGAAAGCTCATCGAAAAGTACCAGCCGCTGCTGGGTCTTCACGGCCACATCCACGAGAGCCCGGGTTTCGTACACATCGGCAAGACCGAGTGCCTCAACCCCGGCAGCGAGTACGGCGAGGGCGTCTTCAAAGGCTACCTCGTCGAAATCGAAGGCGCCAAAATCACCAAGCTCCAGCGCATCGAGGCATAGTCCCTAATTTGGCGCTGATAAGGTGGAAGCAATGATGAGGGTTCTAAAAACCAAAGCTGTGTGGCTGACGGGCGTTATTCTTTTGTGCGTATGCCTGGTGGCAAGGGCGCAGGAAACTATCTGGGTGTGCGGCTACCTTCCCGGCTGGACCCAGAAATCAAGCGTTATGGGTGGAGGGCGCCTGCCCCTGGACGAGATTGATTACGACGCATTGACGCACATTATGCATTTCAGCGTGGTGCCGAAAACTGATGGCTCACTCGACTACGATGTTAGCGCACTCAGCCCGGACAGGATAGCGGACGCGGTGGCCGCAGCGCACGCCCACGACAAGCCCATCCTGCTTACAGTAGGCGGCTGGGGAACATACACCGGCTTCAGCGGGGCGATTCAACCCGCGACGAGGGGCACGCTTGTTGCCAACCTCGTGCAGGCCATGGAAGATAACGGGTACGACGGCCTCGACATTGATATGGAGCCGATAGAGGACAGTGACAAGGATGATTACAAAGCCTTCATAAACGAGCTGCATACCCAGTTGCAGGGCAAAGCTACCCCTCTTCTTTCCCGGCCTCTTCTGACCGCCGCGGTGATGACGGATGACGTGAACTGGTTTGCAGAACTTCAGGACAAGTTCGACCAGATGAACCTGATGACCTATCAGATGTCCGGCGCGTGGCCTGGCTGGGTAACGTGGCACAGCGGGCCTCTGTACAACGGCGGAGCAACATTCCCGGACGGCGTCACGCCCCTGCCGTGCGCGGACGGCCTGGTTGACAGTTTCATAGCCGCCGGTGCCTCGCAGGGAAAGGTCGGTATCGGTATTGGTTTTTTCGGGAGGCTGTGGAAGGCAGGGGATGGAACCTCCACCGGCGGCGCTACAGAGCCCCGGCAGAGCTGGACAACAGCCCCCACTACCGAGGATGTCCTGTACTACGCAATAATGGAAAGCTACTATGAGGAACAGTACTACAGGTGGGATGACGCGGCGCAGAATGCCTATCTGAGCATGGATTTGGCCGGCTCCGCCGCCGACAGGTTCCTTTCCTACGAAGATGAGTCAACCTGCCGGAAGAAGATAGAATACGTTTTCAATAAGGGCATCGGCGGCGCGATTATCTGGGAACTGTCCGCCGGCTACCTGGAAGGTGCCCCGGCCGGACAGCGTGACCCGCTGCTGCAGGCCGTCAAGAGTGCCGTTGCGCAGAATTCGCCTGTCTACTACCCGAAGAAGTCACGCGGCTGCTCGTGCTCGGTTGCAAATCAAACGCCCCGGGAAGCGGCCGGCTTCCTGCTGCCGCTTGCCATTCTCCTGTGCGCACTTTTCCTCAAGAAACACTTGGCTGGCACACAGAGCGCCTCAACCCCGGCAGCGAGTACGGCGAGGGCGTCTTCGAGGGCGACAAAATCACCAAGCTCCAACGCATCGAAGCGTGACTGATCCGAGGTGAATTCCATTATGAAAAAGCACCGCGTTTATGTGAAAAAGACCGATAAGAAAGGTGCGGAATCGAAACTCCGTCTCGACCTTTCCAGAGAGGAAAGACTTGACCTGATGGACAAGCTGTGGGACGACTTCTGGAGAATAAATGGCAAAAACGAGCAAGGACTTCGAAGAGTTATTAGACGTACTAAATAGATGGGATGTCGAATACCTGATTGTCGGCGGCTACGCGCTTGCGCTGCACGGGCTGCCGCGATTCACGAAGGACCTCGATATATTTTTCAATGCTCAGCAGAGCAACGCGGAAAAAATCTTCGCGGCGGCGGAAGAGTTTATTGGGGACATCGGACTGAAAGTAGAGGATTTTACAGATAGAGAGGCGGTTATCCAGATAGGATTTGAACCTGTCAGGATTGATTTTGTCGCTACCATAGATGGAGTAACTTTTGAAGCAGCGTGGAAGAATCGGGTGCATGCAAAATTCGGCGATGTAGAAGCGAATTTCATCTCCCTGGCCGACCTCATAAAGAACAAATCCGCAACCGGTAGAGAGCAGGATGCCCTGGATGTGAAGAATCTAAAAAGGCAGAAACGCAAGGGTTAAAGACA
>DAOVDS010000303.1 GCA_030669415.1 bacterium | reverse complement strand
AGAACAAAGGGCAAGACAAAGAGTTGACGAGGCAAAGAAGTTTGTCCAGAGGATTGAGAAATACCTTCAGCAATCCAATGAATAATAGCGATAGAGAGGAAGTTCAAATGACGAAAGAGGAATGGCTCAAAAAGGTCCACTTCCACAAGAGCGGGACAGGCGTGCGATTTGACTTGCGCGTTTACATCTACCCCGATGACGGCCATGCTCACTTCCAGCACATAAATCCTGACAGGAAAGTGCAGCAGGAGAATTGCGTGGTGAACGATCAGCAAGGTGCAGTAGATCTGCTTCTCGACCTCTGGGATGAGGCTGAGGCCTTCGGGCAAGCCAATAGGTGAGACGAGTTCCCGCTAAGTGCGCCGCCGGGGAGCTTAGAATGAAACTGAAGGTGGACCAGAAGAACGATGCGTTGTATTTTCGGCTGGATGAATCAGCGATTGTCGAGTCTGAAGAAGTCAGGCCGGGTGTCATACTTGACTATGACGTCAACGGCAATGTAGTCGGCATCGAGATATTGGGTTTGAGCAAGCGTGTCCCTGCGGAAATGCTCAAAAGCCTCCAATTCGAGACAGCATGATGTGAATAATCTCACAATCTGCACATTGAGAAGAGGTAGCCGCCAAGCGCGCCTGCGAGGAGCACGGCGATGACAAGGCACGTTGACTGCATGCCCAGCACCGGTATCAGCAGCGAGCCGGCGGCGAGTGAGCCGAGGCACGCGCCCGCGAGGTCAGCGCCGTAGAGCAGGCCGGCGGAGGACTCCGGCTTCCAGCCAAGCGACTCTGCGGCGAAGGTCATCATCCTGAACATCGCACCCACGAGCAGGCCGCTGAGCAGGTTCAGCAGCAGGAACAGCCACAGCGAGAATGCGGGTGAGAGCTGCCACGAGGCGCAACTGAGCGCCGCCACAACGCCCGAGAATACGAGAGCTCCAACCCCGGCCCCCAGCGTTGCCCGCCTTGTGCCCCACCGGCGCACCAGGTGCCGCGAAGCGCCGGCGCCCAGCGCCAGGCCGAACATGAACATGGCGGTCAATAGCCCTATCATCGAGTAGACGTAGCCGTAGACATTCTGGAACCAGTAAAGGAGGGCAATCTCCACTACCATTCCGAAGAGCCCGGTAACAGCCATGAGAAGGAGTACCGAGTACTTCGCGTCAACCCTGCGCATCCTTGTCGGGGAAAGGAGGGTCAAGACCATTAGCGGCAGCAAAAGCACAAGCAGGGCCGGGAGCACCCACCACGTGCGAACGCCCACCATCCAGTCGAACGCGCCAATCCAGCCTGTCTCGGAGAGACGATTCCAGATAACGAGGTTGTAGTAGTAGCTCACGGGGAACGAGTCTGTATTTACGAGCGGCACCGCGCCCGTCTCCTGTGCGGCGACAGCCTCGAGTTTCTCCTTTGCCGCCGCCACGGAGTCGGGCTCGAGCGTTGTGTAGAAGATTTCCGGCACGAAGTCCCGCATATCCAGGCCGCGGGACTTGAACCTCTCGACAAGCTTGTCCGCATCCAGCGTAATGGGCGCATCCTGCTCTCCCGCAAAGAAGGTGCCGCCCGGCGACGGGACCACCTTGGGGAAGACCTGCTTGAGCGTTGCGAAGACAGAGCCGTTGCGGCGCAGAAGCTCCTTCTCCCAGAACCCCTCGGACGAGACGCCGGTGACAAACACGCCGCCTTTCTTGAGAATCCTACGGGCCTGCGTGAAGAACTCGGCCGTGTAGAACCGGTTGAGCGATGCGGTTGACGGGTCGGGAAGCTGGCATATCACGAGGTCGTAGCTGCGCCCGGCGCGTGAGACAAACAGCCTGCCATCCGTATTGTGGATGCGCACCGCAGGGTCTTCGAGGGCCGCCAGGTCCTCCGGCCCAAGGTGCTTTCTAACGACGCTGATAACCTCGGGGTCAAGCTCGACGTAGTCAATGCGCTCGACGCCGTAGCGCAGGATTCCGCGAAGCAGGCCCGATATGCCTCCCCCAACCACAAGGATGCTTTTGGGCTCGGGGTGCTGAAGCATGAAGAGGTTGGCCGAGATTATCGGCGCAGTCTCGTCAGGCACGGAGAAGTAGAGCTCGCCGTTTTCGAAGAGCGAGCGCTGCTCCTGATAGCCGAGCACCGCGAGGCTGCCGTAGCGCGAGTTGCGCGTTTCGACAAGCTCGTAAGACTCGTTGTAGGTGCGCCACTGCGACTTGTCCGCGGCCCAGTTTATGGCTGGCCCGAAAAAGACAAGAACCAGGCACGCAACCATCACGCCGACTGCAACAGCGCCAAGCAGGCGCAGGCGGTTCGCGAACGCCAGCCAGGCAGTGACGGCGATAAGGCCGACGGCCGCAAAGAACGCGCTGGTGAAGGAATCGAAGAAGACAACCAGGACAAACGTGACTGCGAGCCCGCCGAGGAGGCAGCCGAGCGAGTCCGCGATATAGGCTCTGGCAGGTATCTCGGAGCCGGTGCTTTTTCGCACAGCGGCGTAGAGCTTGGCGCCGATGACAAACTGCGCCCCCCCGACAAAGCAGACTCCCGCAAGCATGATAAAAGTGAAGAGTGCCATGGAGAAGATGCTTACATAGGCGCCGGAGGGCACGGCGAAGAAGCTGCGAGAGATTCGCACGAGGTAGATTTCAGCCACCAGGCACGCGCAGAGAAAGAAGTTGAGTATGCAGAACCAGACGGCGGGGCGCTTTATCTTCCGGGAGAAAAGGCTGATAAGCCAGCTTCCGGCGGCGGTCCAGAGCATCCAGAATGCGAAGACGGCGCCGAAGGAGACCTCGTTGCCCTTGAAGACCACGAAGAACTCTCTGACAAGCAGGACCTGCGAGATTTGCTCGAACGCGCCGACGGCAAGCAGCGCGGCAAGCGTGGCGGCAGCGGTGGTCCGGCGCGGGCCTATTTCCACACCCCCGCAATCTTTTCGCCGCAGAACTTGCACTTGCCATCCTTGAGGTTGTTCTCGAGGACCTTGAGGCCCACGCGCTTTATCAGGGCTTTCTTACACTTGGGGCAGTAAGTGTTATTGCCTTCGTGCGGGGCCACGTTGGATATGTGGACGAACCGCAGGCCCTCCTTGAATGCGATTTCGCGCGCCTCTTCGAGGCCCTTCAGGGGGGTTTGCGGCAGGTTCTTGAGCTTGTACTGGGGTACGAAGCGCCCGAAGTGAAGGGGGACATCCCTGCCCAGTTCCTTCTTTATCCACTTGCACATCTCCGTTATCATCTTCTTGTTGTCATTGTAGGTGGGGACAACGAGGTTGGTGATTTCCAGCCAGACTTTCGTCTTCTTCTTGATGGTCTTTATTGTATTCTGCACGTGCTTGAGCGAGCGCTGCGTAAGCTTCTGATAAACCTCCTGCGTGAACCCCTTCAAGCCGACCGTGATAACATCCACGTACTTGCACAGCTCGAGGAGCGGCTTTTCCTGGATAAGCCCGCCTGTCGCAATCGCGACCCGCATCTTCTTGGCCCGAGCCTTCTTCGCTATCTCGAGGGCATACTCATAGCACATGAACGGCTCGGTATAGCTGAACGCGATTGTCTTGATATCCTTGCCCAGTGCCCGCTTGATGGCCTCGGCCGAGGAAAGCTCGACAGTCTTGAGGTCTTCCGGCCTGCTCTGCGACTGCTGCCAGTTCTGGCAGTAGAGGCAGCGCAGATTGCAGCCGCCCGGTGCCAGAGTCAGCGTCTTGGTGCCGGGAAGAAAGTTGGTGGAGGGCAGCTTCTCTATCGGGTCAATCTTGATTATGGCGGGGTTCTCATAGGCGTGCGTGCGAAGAACCCCGCCGTGGTTCCTGCGCGTGCGGCACGGGCCTGTCTCCCTGTTGTCGAGCACGTGTTCGAGCGGGCAGAGCTTGCACTGCACCCGCCTGCGGGAAAGCTTGTTGTAGTAGCGGGCTTCGGGGAACCCGCCGGCGGCGAACAGCGGCGAGTCAATCAGGCCAAGCGCCTTGAGAATCAGCGGCAGGCTGCCCACCGCAACCGTGGTCTTGCCCAGCGTGTTGAGGAAATCTCTTCTTGTCATGCTCATCGAAGTACACCTACCTTTAAGACCCCATCCTATAATAGTATAATACTGGCGGCCCGGCCAGGTTTCAAGCAACATGTCCTCAAGCGGTAATTGGGGCGACTGCGGGCTTACTTTTTCCGGGGATTTGCCCTTGAGACCTTCTTGCCTTTCAGGCCGCCCTCGCCGCTGCGGAGCTTCGCGAGCCGCTCTTCCAGCACGGGAATGATTTTTGGGTCGAGAAAATACCTGGACGCCTTGCCCCTGTTGCGCTTCGGGTGGCGCACCTTCTTGATTTCGCCGAGTTCCTTCTGCAGGTCCTTGGCCTTGTCCTTCCACTTGAACTCCTCGGCCAGCTCCTCCTTGCACATCTCGAACTCGAGCTCTTCCATTCGGTGGGCCTTCCAGATGAAGTCACTGAGCCTCGCGCGCTCCTGCGCTTTCTCTTCCTCGCTGAGCCTCTTGTGCCCGTCGAGGCGCTCCATGTGCCTGTCGAGGAGCTTTTCCATGTTGGCTTCAAGAAGCTCCGCCGGTGCACTGCGTATCCTGCGCAGCAGGCTTATGACGTGCTCGTTGTCCGAGGCCTGGCCGACACGGACCGGGTCACTGAGGTTCTTTGGCGGTATTGTGCAGGGGTCGAAGTCCTTTATTACTTCCTGCTGTTCCTTCGTGAAGACGTTCTCCACTTCCTTCGCGTACTTGAGGGTTACCTCATCCATCATGCGGCGCGCCTTCTTCGTGCGCCCTTCAGTCCTGTGCACTTTCTGCCTCAGTTTCTTCGGAATCGGCTTGTTTTCCCGGACCACCTTCTCAAGCTCGGTAAGGACCTTTTTTTCCTCCTCCACGAGCTTCCTGTACTTCTCCTTGTTCTCATCCACCATCTTCTTGACTTCCCTGTTGATTTCAATCAGCTTCTCGAACTGCTGCTGGGTCACGTGCAGGCCGTTGAGAAGATTGAGGAAGCTCAAAGTGTGATGCAGTTCCCGAAGTTTCGCCAGGTCGCCGGCTGCCTTGGCATCTTCGCTGTCCGTGTCCTTGCCGGCCTCGCCGCCGGCCCGCTTCTCCGAAGC
>DAOVDS010000004.1 GCA_030669415.1 bacterium | reverse complement strand
GTGGCGGCTTGCCTATTTCAGTTTGCGCTTGAGGCAGGAGAGCACGTTCTGAGGCACGAAGCGCGACAGGTCGCCCCCGAGCGCGACCGCCTGCTTGACCATGCTCGAACTCAGGAACGAAAAATCTTCTGATGGCATGACGAAGACACTCTCGATTTCAGGCGCGAGCGACCGGTTCGTGAATGCCATCTGGAACTCGTACTCGAAGTCGGAAAACGTGCGAATCCCTCGAAGCAGGAACCCCGCCTTCAGTGAGCGGGCAAGCTTAACCACCAGCGTCTCGGTGATGATGACATCCACGTTGGGGAGGTCCTTGACAAGCTCGTCAATCATGGTCTTGCGTTCTTTCGGCGTGAAAAGGTACTCCTTACTCGGATTCATAGATACCGCAATGGTGAGGTGGTCGAAGAGCTTGCTTCCCCGCCTTATCACATCGAGATGCCCGTGCGTTATAGGGTCGAAAGAACCGGGGTATATTGCCTTTCGCGACTTCATGCCTGGACCTCTTCAAAGCTATTTCAGGAACGTCGATTCCTCGGTGAACCTCAGTTTCTCCTTCTTGAACAGCGCAGCAGGCGAAATCAGGAACACGTAGGTCGGCGAATCCTTGTCACGCTCCAAAACTACGCCTGCTTCCATTATCCAGCAGTGGAACCTTCTTGTCAAGGTGAACGTCTTGCTGACGTAGCGGCCCGCCGACAGGTTGTGCTGGAGCCTTACTGAGACTGACCATTTCGGCGACAGCCTGGCGGACAATCCCAGTGTGCCAATAGTGTCTTCGCCTGCCGCATACAAAGTGCCCAGGTAGAGCTGCCAGATGCCCGGACTGCGCACCGTCGCGTCGATGGTGCCTTTCTGCATGTGCCTGTGGGCGGTGTCGTAGGCGAGGTCCGAGCGGATAGTCAGGTAAGGGCTTGCCGACACCTCCAGCCGGCTCTCGAGCGGGCCGTAGCTCTCCCCGCCGTTGTCACGCGCAGGCTTGGCGTAGTAGGGGATTTGAAGCCGCCAGTCGAGCAGGCTGACAACACTCGGAACCTCTTTCACCTCGCGGCGGGTGTCGAGACGGTTCGTAAGCGAGAGCGTGAGCTTTTCGCACTTGCGTATTGAATCCACCTCGTCGAACTGGAAGAGACTGGCAGGGTCGTTGTCGTTTTCGTAAGTATTCTCGTATGTTAGTTGCGGCTCAATAATGTGTTTGAGGCCATCGATTTTCAGCCTTTTGCTGCTCGTGCGGTAGATTCGGGAAAGCCGCGTGCTCGCGCTGCAGCTCACTTTCACTACTTCCCGGTCAACGTTCTGCGAGTCGGCTGCGTTTATGTTGTAGTGTGTGTATCTTGCATCGATTCGAGGCTTGAGGCGAAGAATCTGTCCCATGCCCAGCGGGCGGTCAAGCGTTAGCAGCACATCATGGCGCTCGACCTCTTCGTCCGGCAGCGCCAGCATCTGGGCGTACTGCCTGAGAAGCTTCTCATTGCGCAGTGCCGCGCTCAGGTAGAAACCGCCCGGCAGTTCCCTTGATATGGCGTATGCGCGTACTTGCGGCTGGTGCTGGGTGACTGTCTTGAACTTCTCCGTGCGCGTGCTGGTTAGGAGGCTGGCGCCGAGGTTGCCGTGCGTCTTCCTGAAGTAGGCATAGGTCTCCTGTTCGCGTCCCTTCCTGTATTCACGCTCGAAGAACTGCTTGAGGAAGTCCTGGTCCGTAGTCTTCGAGTACTCGAGAGTCATCCCGACCTCGCCCGGGAGCTTCTGCACGTGGAGGAACTTGAGCCGGTAGCGATAGTGTTTGACGCCCGCAGGTGGTTCCCGGTCGTTGATTGCGTAGGTCTCGAGGTAGCCTCCCCACGGGTATGCGCGGCCCTTGTACTCGAAGACCGCGCCGCTGCCTGTCCCGTTCTTGTTGTAGGTGTCGAGGTCACAGAAGAGGCGGTAGTTGGGCTCCACGACAAGCTGCCAGCGCGAAAGCCTGAAGCTCCCCTTGTCGCTGCTTGAGCCGACTCTGAGCCGGTAGAGCGGCATGCGCCAGTCAGGCTCGAACCTGACGTTAAAAAACGGTATCTTCACCGGGCCGATGAAGAGCTGATTGCCGCTCGCCTCAAATGTGCCTCCCGGATAGATGGTGGCCCGGCGGCACCGTATTCCCCAGTGCGGGTGCGGGCATTCGCAGGTCGAGAGCGTCAGCTTCTCGGCGACGTAGCGCGTCGGACGTTCCGTCCGCAGCTTCTCGGCCCGGAAGTAGAGACTGATTTCCGGCTGCGCCTTCTTCGCGGCGACCGGCCCGGACTCCTTGCTGCGCTCGAAGACAGTCAGGTCGCTCAGAGACCTCTGCGTCGTGTGCACCCGCGCCTGCGTAATCCTGGCCGTGCCTGTCTCGAAGCTGTAGTAAGCCGCCTGTGCTGAAATCCTGTTCTTGCCGTCAGTCATGAGAATGGCGCCCTCGGCGTATATCTCGCTTACACCGGAGCCGTCCTCCTTGAACCACACAACCACGGCATCGGCAAGTATGCTCAGCTTACCCTTGCTGACCCGGACGTTCCCGAACAATATCGCGACATTCTCTTTCTGGCGCAGCTCCTTGACCCACGAGCTGAGCTGGACTTTCTCGCGTGGCGAGGACGCATCCGGGGCAGGGGAGGTTTGTGCAGTCTCCTGCGCCTGCGCTGTATCGAGATACCCCGCCACAGCCGCAAGGAGAAACAAGAGCAAAAGGACTCGGTACATAACGCCGGTTCCAGGGAAGAGCTTCGGCCAGTTATGATAAGAGAGGCCGGGATGTCCCGTCAAGGCAAAACCTCGATGTGGGGGGAGTTTACAAAAGAAAAGGGCCCGCCAGGCGGCGAGCCCCTGAGCACTCGAAATAACTTAGTAGCCCGACGCCCTCTCCATGTGCGGCGGTGAACGCAGGACCTCGGGCGGCAGTGCCCGCCTTGGCGCTGCAAGCTCGGGCGAAGTGGCCTGCATCTTGCGCAGCCGGTTCTTCGTGTCATCCTTGCACATGTCAAGCGTGACAATGCCCAGCAGGAAGTCGAAGAACTCCTTGGTGCGGAACTCGATATCAATGCCGATAAAGAGTGCATGTACGGTCACACCTATGTCCCAGCGGTCCCTGTCGTCGTCGCGGAAGATATCAATGTCGCTGACCTCTTCCGTTTCCGCCGCCCTGGCAGCTTCGAAGAGGAACTTGTTGCCGATGATGGGGTCTTTCTTGGCGGTGTTGATGTAGAAGACTGATACGCCGATCTCACCGCGCCACTCGTACCAGTAGCCGAGCTCGCGCCCCTTGAAGCCGAACTTGTCGCCGTCAATGAAGCCCAGCCCCGCCTGCGCGAACTTGGTTGCGCGCGCGTTTACCAGCAGTCCCGTTCCCATGTGGAACTTGAAGCCGAGTATATCCCAGAAGTCAAGGAACCTGTCTTCGAAGTACCTGGCCAGCGGGCCCTTGTCAGTCTTCACATCCTGGACTTTCGAGTAGTCTTTCCTCAGCTTGAACGCTTCGCAGCCAAGACACATGGAGATGACAAGAATACACGCTGTTAGAATAATCAGCTTCCTCATCCTCGCTCCCTTCAGCCAGGGTTAGAAACCATCTTCTTTCGCAGTGTAGAATTATGGCAACTCGATGCCCGTTTGTCAATAGAAAAATGAGAAACTTCAGCAGCGACACAGCCACTTCCCCTGCATCTCGCGCCCAGGAGCACTAATACGGATTGCAGAAAGTAACCGTTGATGCACGGTTGTCGCTATCCGTCATTGCGAGCGACCGAAGGGAGCGTGGCAATCTCATCTTCAGGCGCCTCTTGAGATTGCCACGTCGGAGGCTGCGCCTCCTCCTCGCAATGACATTTTGTGTCGTCCAGCTATGAAAGGTTATTTTCTGGATTCCGTATTACACCACTATCTTGAGACCACAGGTGAGCAGTATGCTTGTCCGTCTTAGAGCTGGCAGGAGTCGCCGGGGTTCAGGACGATAACCTGTGCGCTTGAGCCGACAAGCTCGACAAACTGCCTGGGGTCCTGCTCGACCGCGGGGAAGGTGTTGTAGTGCATGGGTATGACCTTCTCGGCGCGCAGCAGCTCGACCGCGCGTGCGGCTGAAGCGGGCCCCATGGTGTAGCGGTCGCCTATGGGCACCATGGCGAGGTTTATCTTGAAGAAGTCGCCGATAATTCTCATGTCGCCGAAAAGGCCTGTGTCCCCGGCATGGTAGATGCACTTGGTGTCCGCAATCACAATGAAGCCAATGGCGTGTCCGGAGGCGGTAGTGTGCTGGGCGTTGACCATGTGGATTTCCACGCCCTGGAGGTTAAGCGTGCCGCCTATGTTCATGCCTTCAGTCTTCAGGCCTTCTTCTGCAAGCATGGTGGCGAGCTCGTGCGTGCTGTAGAGCGTTGCGCCGGTAGCCTTGCAGATAGCCGCGACATCGGCGATGTGGTCACCGTGGTCGTGCGTGAGGAGCATAATGTCGCACTTCTTGATATCTTCGGGTTTCATGGCGGCCTTGGGGTTGCCGGTGAGGAAGGGGTCTATTACGATTGTCTGGGAAGCTTCAAGCATGAACCCGCTGTGTCCGAGCCAGGTGACTTTCATCGCCTATTCCCCCTGTTTGCGGTCCTTGAGTCTCAGAAGTATGGTGTTTCTGCCTTCCTCAGTGCCGATGCTCACCTCAACGTGTCGCCTGCCTTTCCTGAAGACGAGAGTGCCTGCGCCGGAAGGCTCGCCTGACTCGCGGGTCATCTCGTAGCCGCGGTCGGTTGTCAGTTCCTTGCGGAAGAAGTAGTGGATCTCGTTCGGTTTGAGCTCGGTGACAAACTTGACGAGGAAGTAATCACCGGATGGCCAGTGGAGCTTCTCGGCCGTGTCGGCAACGGAGAACTGGATGTGGAGCGGGAAGTCGGCGGGGAAGCCTTCGGGTAGCCCGCGAACTCTGTGTTCCGGGATGGGTGTGCCGGGCTGGACGCAGCCTGCAAGAGCAGTTAGCAGCCAACAGACAATAAGCCAATAGTAACGGTTGGGGCTGACCATTAAGCTACCTGTTGCCGCGCGCCTCGAGTGTAACTTCGAGCTCCTTCTCCTCGCCGTCGCGCAGGATTTTCACCTTGACCTTGTCGCCGGGCTTCTTCTTGCTCAGGACCTGGCGAATATCGTCGGCGTTCTCAATCTTCTTCCCGCCGAACTTGGTGATGACATCGCCGGCTTTCAGGCCGGCCTTGTCCGCCGGGGTGTTGGGCACCACCTGCTGGAGCTCCACGCCGTCGGCGTTCGGGACGGGCGAGAACCGCACGCCGAGGAAGGCGGCCTTGGGGTTTGTCCTGACAGGCCGCTGGCGTCCCGCGCCGAGGCGGTCAAGAGTAACGGCGAGCTTGTGCTCTTCGCCGTCGCGCATTACCACCACGTCGAGCTTCGACTTCTCGGGGTAGGTGCCTACCACTCCTGCGAAACGCACGTAGTTGAAGATTTCGTACTCATTCACCCGGACAATTACATCGCCTTTCTGGAAGCCGGCCTTGTCGGCGGTCGAGTCCTCCTTGACCTTCTCGACAAGCGCACCCTCGGCGCAGGTGGGGTCTTTCTTGACTGTGAGGCCCACTATCTGTCCGTGGTAGACGACACTGCCGTCCTTGACCTCCTTGTAGGCTTCCATGAAGCGCTTAATCTGGTTTGTGGGGATGGCCAGCCCTATGCCGGTGTTTACGCGGTAGGGGAAGCGAACCCTTATCTGGCCGTTGATGCCCAGGAGCCTGCCGTCGAGGTCCAAGAGCGGCCCGCCGGAGTTGCCGGGGTTTACGGGCGCGTCTGTCTGGATGGCGTCGGAGTAGCCGCCCTTGTTCGTGTGAATGACACTTACAACGCCGAAGGTGACGGTCGGGATGGAGTCCTCGTTGGCGGTCATGAAGGGTGTGCCCAGTGCGATGGCGAACGCGCCGACGCGGATTTTATCGGAGTCGGCCATCTCGACGTAGGGGACCTTCTCGCCCTCTTTCAACTCGAGCTGGAGCAGGGCGATGTCACCGCGCGGGTCACGCCAGAGCATCTTGGCTTTGAAGCGCTTGCCGCGTTCGCCGCCCGGCATTCGGAGGACCCAGTTCATGGAGCGTCCGGCGACGTGGTTGTTTGTGACCACGAGCCCGTCGGGTGAGACGACGATACCGGAGCCGCCGCCGAAGTTGACGAAAGCCGCCGAGACCTTCGCCGTCACCTTGGCGATAGCTTTCTGGACGCTTTTTGCATACTCGGTTGTGTCATCCTGGGCCGGCAGTACCGAGCACAGCAGCATGGCCCCCAGGAATACCGCGGCGAAGGCGGATTTTCGCACGTGTGGCTCCTTTCGAATCAGGGCTTCTCGCCCATTTCAAGTTCCAGCGTGACTTCGGCGTCGGCGCGCTTGATTTTCAGCTTCACCTTCTGGCCGACCGTTGTCTTTGCAATCTCCTCGCGCAGGCTGTCCCAGTCCGTAATCTTGGCGCCGTTGAACTCGACGATGATGTCGCCGTTCTGCATGCCCGCTTCGGCGGCGGGCGTGTTTGGCAGTACGCGAACGACCTCGGCGCCCTTTATGTCTTTCGCGCCCTGCGATGCCTGCACGCCGAGGAAGGGCTTCTTGTCCTTCTTGATCTTGGCGCCTTCCTTCATAAGAACGAGGTTCTCGAGGAGCTTCTCCGGCGGAGTCATGAACCCGACGCCGGAGTTCTGGCCCGTGACGGCGCGGTCGGAAACGTGGCAGGCAATGCCGACAGCCTTGCCATCGATATCAACGACGACACCGCCGGTGTTCCCGTAGTTCAGGGCCGCATCTATCTGGATTGCCCTGCCGTCGAGGCGGTTGAGTGCCGAGACGATGCCGAAGTTGACAGTGAGGCTGAGCCTGTCATCACCCCTTCCGACAACGACGATGAAATGTCCGGGCTTGAGGTGGCTCGTCTTGGCGAACTTGACGTGCGGCAGGTCTTTTCCCTTCACCTTTATGACTGCCACGTCAGTGTTCTCATCCCAGCCGAGGCGGGTAGCTTCGAGCCGCTTGCCGCTGGGCAGCGTGACCTTGATTTTCTTGATGTTGTTGCCGCGGACGTTGAAGAGCGAGGTGACGATATAGCCGTCAGAGGAGACAAGCACACCGCTGACAGGGCCCTTGGGGCGGCGGTAGTACTTGCCCGGCCTTGTGCGTGCCTCGCGCCCGAGCACGGGCTTGGGCTTCTTCTCGTCATCCGTCTCGGGGATGGACGAGTCGCGCTCGACATCGATGCTGACAACCGCATCCTTGACCTTGTCGGCGGCTTTCTGGAAGGCCTCTTCCAGCTTGGCGAGCGGGTTGGAGTCTTCCTTGGGCTCGGATTCCTGGGCAGGCGCGGGGAGTGCGAATGCGAGCACCGCCGCGGCCGCCGCAAGTACGAGAATCTTCTTCATCTGCGTTCTCCTGTATTGAGGATGCCTACTGTTTCTTCTTCAGCGTAAGCTCGATTTTCTTAGTCCATCCGTCCCGCTCGATGAGCACCTCGATCTTGTCGCCCGCATGCAAGCTCTTGAGGATGGCGGAAAGCTCATCAAGCGTCTTGACCTTCTTGCCGTTTGCTTCAAGCAGCTTGTCGCCGACCTTGATACCCGCTTCGGCGCCGGCACCGCCCTCGGCGACCTTTGTTATGACAAGGTGGTCCTTCTCCTGGGTGGCGCGCACGCCCATGGTGCCCCGCTCCCTGGCTACCGGCTGTGGCTCGGGCTCCGGCTCGGGCTCGGGTTCCGGCTTCTTTCGCTCCTTGACAACCTTACCGGAGGTGAGCTTTACGACCATTTCCTCATCGCTGCGGCGGATGAGGAAAGTGACCTCGCTCCCCGGCGGCAGAACGGTGAGCTCCTTGGCGAGCTCCTCCGGGTTCTCGACGGCAAGGCCGTCTACTTCGAGCACGACATCTCCCCTGCGAAGCCTCGCTTTTCTCGCGGGCGTGTTCCTGCGCACCTTGGTTAGCTCGACACCGCCGCCCGGGTAGGCTTCCTCCGCTATGGAAAAGCCGTACTTCGGGGTTATCTCGGCGTTCTTCTTGAGGTCGTCGAGGATGAACTTAATCTGGTCAATCGGGACCGCGACGTTGAGCCACTTGGAATAGGAATAGCTGAGATTGAGTATCCCGGTAACCTCGCCTCTGACGTTGACGAGCGGCCCGCCGTCGTTGCCGGCGTTCAGGGCTGCGTCAGTCTCGATGACCCTGCCGGTGTAATCGCCGTCACCGCGAAGCCGGTAGACTCCGCTGACCACGCCCATCGAAATGGCAACCTGGTGGTCATTGAGGATGCAGTCGTAAGGGTTGCCGAAAGTGAATGCTACCTGTCCGACCTTGACGTTCTTAGAGGAGCCCAGCTTGAGCGTGGGCAGGCCGGTTGCGTCTATCTTAATCAGGGTTACGTTGTTTCTTTCCTCGAAGCCGACCAGCTTGGCATCGTAGACCTTGCCATTCTCGAAGTACACCTTTATTTCTTTACCCTTGGGAGGGACGACGCTTGTGGAAGTGAGGATGTAACCGTCGGAGCTGATTAGCGCGCCTGTGCCGAAGTAGCTGCCCGCACCGGGCCGGCGCCGCATGCCCCTCACGGGGAGGCGCGGCGTAGTCGGCCTCTTGCCATCGAGCTTGCAGTGAATCGCCACAGTGGCTTTCTGGACTTTCCTCATGAGCTCGATGGTCTTGTCCTGGAGGTCTTCGAGGTCTTTCCTCCCCTGTGCGAAGAGCGGCGCTGCCGTTAGCGTGACAACCAGCACCAGAACTGCCGTCGAAATTGCGCGTCTTGCTGACATCGGTCCCCCCATGATGTTCGAAGAATCTGTTGTGGCCGGAGCTTCCTAAAGAGTTATACGCGCGAGAGCTTCCCAAGTTAGACATCGGTGTCTTCGCAAACCGCCGCTACTATGGCCCGGCACCGGCACCTGGCTGGCCGCGCTTCACGCCTGCTATGGCGCCGGAAATGTGCCCAAAAGCCTCGCACGTCCTGTCCGGGTTGCCCTCAAACTGCGGACCCATCTCGACTACAATGTTCGTGGGCCTCAAAAACTACTGCACCGTCACTATTGAAATTGTACGTTCCTGTTTACGCCTCACTTCCAGAACACAGGAAACTCAACAGCTATTTCCAAAAGTGGCAAGCCACTACTTCCCGGATTATATGGGCTGAGCCGAATTACTGCAAGAGCGGGCAGTCGATTTCGTCAAAAAAATGGTTGACCGTCGTGACTCAGGACGTAGAATTGAAGAGTAGTAAGCGGGTGTAGCTCAGTGGTAGAGCGCAACGTTGCCAACGTTGCTGTCGTGGGTTCGACTCCCCTCACCCGCTCGTGTCATTTTAGAAGCCCCGCTGCTGTGCGGCGGGGTTGTTTGGCTGCGGCATTTATGGCATCATATCCCCGCGCCGCAGGCGGCGCGGTTGAACATCCGCGGGTTGAAGGGCGCGGCTCGCACTATAATACCGATAGGTGTGGGATAAATATCAGATATGCTGTCACCGGCAGAAACGATAGTCCGAGTCCACTCAGTACCATCCCGATAAGCGCCATCCATTGGCCTTTTGCTGTGCTTCGACTGCGGCTGAGTTTGCATACAGCTACTACGCCCATGACCAGTGCTCCGATACACGCAGGTAGAACTGAAGCCCACAGAATTACAACAGTCAGTGAAGATGCACCACACCTCAATGCTACGATAATGAGAGGGAAATGGAGACCTCCCCAGATGCCAAGAACGAACGAAGTAACTGCTGAGCGCGAAATCAACTACACTCCTTTTGGGGGTTGCCCAAGGATATGCCCAGATTTCCCAAGTGGACTTGACCTGGGACCGTCCCAGGTGCTCTTGATAAGTTATTACCGCCACAACAGACTGTCTGCAAGAGTTGAGAAGCCCCGCTGCAGGCGGGGAGGAGCAGGGCGATTGTCAGGATGCAGAATGCGTTTCTCATCTCACTTCTATTATACCACAATGTGCGGGCGAAAGCAAGCCGCGGCTCTTCTCCACTCAGGCTGCGGGCCTAAAACAACCCCGCCGATAAACGGCGGGGCTTTGGAAATCTTATCTCGCGTTGTAAACAGCGCGGCTGAACATCCGCGGGTTGAAACCCGCGGCTTTATTGCCCGCGCCCTGAAGGACGCGGCTTGGGATTCTACCTGAAGTAGGCGCCGCCGAGTCCGGGCTTGTTTCTCAGGGCGGTCTTGCTGATTATATAGATGCCCTGCTTGGGGTCGAGCTGTGCGCCGTGGTGTTTTGTCGCGTGGTCAACTTCCGCCTGTTCCTGTGCGGTGAGTGTACCGCCGTCGAGCAGTATCTGATTGACATGCTGGATGAACTTCTCCGTCTCGCGCTGGTGCTTTGTCTGGGCGCCGAAGCACTCGGCGGTGAACGGGCAGGTATCCTTGCCGCAAGTGTAGATAAAGCATCCTTCCCAGAAGTGTGGCGGGAAGTACTTGCCCGGCTTGACCTTGGGCCGGGCGGCTTTTTCTTTTTCTGCTACCTTCTCCGGCGCGGGTGCGGGCGGGGCGGCGACGCCAAGGGCGGCATTTATCGCGGCGAGTGCTTCGTCAGCGTTTCCGCTGCCAAGAAGCTCTTTCGCCTTCTCGAGGACGGCAGTCAGGGCGACAGCGCTCTCCTCTTCCTGCGATTTCGCCGAGGATGTTTCTGTGGAGGCGCTGCCCGAAGTGATTTTGGGCCTGCCGACCCATTTCGCAACTGATGCCTCCAGCTTCTCGGGCTCAAAGGGCTTCACAATGTAGTCAACGGCACCGTCCTGGAGTGCCTGCACGGCTGTCTCAACGCTCGCGTATGCGGTGATGATTATCACCTTGGTCTGCGGGGTTATCTCATGCACCTGCTTGAGGACTGTCAGACCGTCCATCCCGGGCATCTTCATGTCCAGGACCATCACACCGTAGTCATGGTCCTTGACTCTCTCAAGCGCTTCGAGTCCGTCTGCCGCGCTGTCAACGTTGTAGCCCTCGCTCTGAAGCCACTGAGCTACCGACTCCCTTACAATTTCCTCGTCATCCACCACGAGTACTGATTTTTCCTCGAACGCCATTGCTATGCCCTCCTCAGATGCAGTTGTTGTTTGCGTCCAGTCTGAACATAGCAATAGGTGTGCCAGTTCGGATACCAATGTGGGAACTTGGTGTGGCATAAGGAGTTAGATTAAGTGATTATCGTGTGGGCCTGAGCGGGGCTGTTCGGAAGTGTCTAAACTTTGAACAGGGTGTATAATAAGTTTACATCAAGCCGTAGGCTTTCAGTTTATTGTAGAGTGTGGCACGTTCGATTCCGAGAATGCGGGCTGCTTTCGAACGATTACCCTTTGTTTGCTCGAGGGTTTTCTCTATCTGTATTCTCTCGACTTCTCTCAGAGTGAGGCCCGCAGGGGGCTGCGCGTATGTGTCATCCAGGGCTTTTTGCGGCTTGGGCAGGTCTTCGAGTGTCACCTGTGTCCCCCCCGCCATGAGGACGGCGTGTTCGACCATGTTGGCGAGCTCGCGTACGTTGCCGGGGTAGTCGTATTCGAGGAGAGCTTTGAGCACTTCCGGTGCAAACCCTTCGATTTCAGGCTTGTTCTGCTCGGCCGAGAACTTCTCGAGAAAGTGCTGAGTTAGCAGCGGGATGTCTTCCCTGCGCTCTCTCAGGGGCGGCAGCTCGATGGTGACGACGTTGAGGCGGTAGAAGAGGTCTTCGCGGAACGCGCCGCTTTTTACGAGCGAGGGCAGGTTTCGGTTGGTGGCGGAGATTACGCGCACATCGCAGTTCAGGAGCTCGCTGCCGCCTACGCGGGTGAACTCTTTCGTCTCGATTACACGCAGGAGAGAAAGCTGGGTCTTGTTCGAGATGTCACCGATTTCATCGAGAAAGATGGTGCCGGAATCGGCGAGCTCGAACCGGCCCCTGCGGCGTGAGGAGGCGCCGGTGAAGGCCCCTTTCTCGTGTCCGAAGAGCTCGCTTTCGAGCAGGGAATCGGGCAGGGCGGTGCAGGGCACAGCTATGAAAGGCTTGCCCTTTCTCTCGCTCAGGTTGTGAAGGGCTCTTGCGACAAGCTCCTTGCCTGTGCCGCTTTCTCCGACGATAAGGACAGTGGTGTTGGCGGGCGCCACGGCGCGGATAGTGTCCGCGACGCGCTGCATGCTCTGGCTCTTGAAGAGGAGGTCTTCAAGGCGGTTCTTCTCGTGCAGGGCCAGGCGCAGGCGCTCATTCTCCACCAGCAGCTCCTGGTGCTGCGTGAGGTTGGCGACCACCAGCTCGATAGCTTCCGGGCAGAAAGGCTTCTCGACGTAGTCGCACGCTCCTTCCCTCATGGCGGTTATGGCAGTCTCTATGGTGGCGTGTGCGGTGATTATGACAACCGAGATACTCGGGAAGAGGCGCCTGGCCTCCTTGACGAAGGCTATTCCGTCCATGACAGGCATCACGAGGTCGGCCAGGACAACGGGAATCGGCTTGTCCCTGAGCACTTCGATTGCTTCTTTCCCGTTGGATGCGACGTAGGTCTCGTAACCGCAGGACTCGAGCCACTGCGCCATGGAGTCCCTGATTATCTCTTCATCATCAACTATCAGGACTCGCTTGGGTTTCTTCATTGCTGTGCTCTCAGGTATATTGTGAAGACCGTGCCTTGCCCGACCTTGCTCGAGACTTCGATCCTGCCGTTGTGCCGCTGGATAATTCCGTAGACAACGGCCAGCCCGAGACCGACCCCCTCTCCCTTCTCCTTGGTGGTGAAGAAGGGCGTGAAAAGGTTGCCGAGACTCTCATCCGGTATGCCGCACCCTGTGTCTTCTATCTCCACTTTGAGTACTCGCCTGGCGCCGGGTAGAAATTCAGGTTTCGCTCTGGAGAGTCGCAGGATTATCTTGCCACCATCCTTCATCGCCTGCATGGAGTTGGTGAACATGTTGTTGAGCACTTGTCGCATCTGGTCGAAGTCGGCCTCGACAACCGGCGCATCGGGTGCGTATTTCTTCACCACCTCGATGTTCTGGAGGCTCGCCTGGTGGCCGAGGATAAGCAGGGCTTCCTCTATCACCTGCGCCATGTCCACCCTGCGCAGTTGCGGTGGGGTCTGGCGGGAGAAATCGAGGAGATTGCGGATTATTCGAGAGCAGCGCTGCACTTCCCGTTCCATCTTGGACAGGTTGCTTGCCCCTTCATCCGGGTCGAAGGTCTTGGCTTCAATCTGCTTGAGCATAAGGCGCACATAGATGAGGATTCCCGAAAGGGGGTTGTTTATTTCGTGTACTATGCCGGCGGCCATCTGTCCGAGCGAGGCGAGCTTCTCCTGCCGCACGACCTGCTGCTGCTGTTCCTTGAGTGTGCGTGCCATCCTGTTGAACGACTGGGCGAGGTAGCCGATTTCCGTGGCGTCGGTGACGGCAATCTGGTAATCAAGCTCGCCGGCAGCGAGGTGTTTCGTACCGCTGACAAGGCGGCGCACAGGGACGGTGACTGTGCGGTAAAGGTAGTAGCTTATGACGGTACCGACGATTATGATTGCAAGAATGGTGAAAATCGCCCGCCGCCAGGCACTGGCTGCAAGCAGTTCATCAACTTCCTTTACGGAGACTATCACATCGAGTACGCCAAGCACTTTCTTGTCTTCGGGATGCTGGTGGCACGGCGCGTTCCAGCAGTCCGGCTCGTTGTATATCGGGTCGACGATGCCGACCCGGCGGTCTCCGGACTGCCCGAAAATGCGCCACCTTCTCGACATGGGCAGTTTCTCGAGCGGCTTGTCAACATCGTGGCAGCCGTAGCAGGCCTCTTCGCGCTTGTCTACCTTGTGGCCGATTTCCTCTGACCGTGTGGATATAATGACATCGCCTTCCTTGTTGAGTATGCGGACTCGCTCAACATCCTCCTGGCGGCCGACCTCCTCGAGTATTTGGTGCATCGCCTCGCGGTCGAACTTGAGCATGGCGTAGCGGGTTGAGCGCTTTATGCCTTCACTGAAGCGCCTGGAGCCGTTAACCACTTCCGCAATCAGCTCGTCGTGTTCCATCCTCGTCATCATGTAGCTGAACGTACCCTTAGCTACCAGAAGAAAGACGCAGACAAAGAAAACAAGTCTGAAATTCAAGCTCTTAGTCAGCTTGCGCTGACGGCCCGTTGCTTCGGACATCGGACTACCTCACTGGTAAGTTCAGCAGTGATGATAACACCAGGGAAGGTCCTTTTGCAAGACAAATGCTTACCGGCAGTGTGCGCAGCAATGGAATGTGTTTTCGCTTGACAGCAAGCCTGGTGCTGGTAAAATGCTGTCTTCATTTCACTGGCGGAAGGACCGCTGATGGCGCTTTTGGTTACAGGTGGTGCGGGTTATATCGGGAGCCACATTGTCAAGGAGCTGGCAAGGTCGGGATATCACCCGATAGTGTTTGACAACCTCTCGGAGGGCCACCGCAAAGCCATTCACGGCGGGCACCTCGTCGAGGGCGACCTCAAGAGCTTCGACGACCTCCACCGTCTTTTCACCACCTACAGGATAGATGGCGTCTTCCACATGGCGGCATGCTGCTACGTGGAAGAGTCGGTGGAAGACCCGCAGAAGTACTACCTCAATAACCTGCTCGGCACGCTGAACCTGCTCCGCGCAATGCTAGAGTTCGATGTCAGGCGGATTATCTTCTCCAGCAGCGCCGCGACCTACGGTGTGCCGCAGTACCTGCCGATAGATGAAAAACACGTCTGCGTGCCGATAAGCCCCTACGGCAAGTCCAAGTGGTTTATCGAGCAGATAATGTTCGACTACGCGAAATCCCACGGGCTCGAGCCCGTCATGCTGAGGTATTTCAATGCGGCTGGCGCCGACCCCGAGGGCGACCTCGGCGAGGCCCACCGCATCGAGACACACCTGATTCCGCTGGTGCTCAAGGTCGCGCTCAAGCAGAAGCAGAAGGTACGTGTCTTCGGTACTGATTACCCCACCGGGGATGGAACCTGCATACGGGACTACATTCACGTTACTGACCTGGCCAAGGCGCACGTGCTCGCCTACGAGAAGCACTTCTGCGGCCCTGAGATATTCAACCTCGGCAGCGGGAAAGGCTTCTCCGTAAGGGAAGTGATTGAAGTCTGCAGGAAGGTTACGGGCGCCGAGATTGAAGCGGTTGATGCGCCAAGGCGGCCGGGAGACCCGCCGTCACTGGTGGCGAGCAACGAGAGGGCAGCGAAGGAACTCGGCTGGCGGCACGAGCTGGGCGAGCTGGAGACCATGGTCGAGACTGCGTGGCACTGGCACCGCAAACACCCGAATGGCTACACAGACGAGACCGAGGCACAGAAGGAATTCTTCGGCGAGATTGCCATAAGGATGGACTTCATAACCCACGAGCAGCTTGACGAGGCGCTCAAGCTGCAGAAGGACATGGACAGGAAAGGCACACACAAGCTGCTGGGGATGCTCATGCTTCAGGAAGGCATGCTCTCCAATTCGCAGCTTATCCAGATTCTGAAATACATGGAGACCAAGGCGAAGCAGAAAGTGCCGCAGGGAGCGGCGCCCGCGGGCAAGGCGAATCCCGCAGTCGAGAAGCAGGAAGAGAACTAAGAGTCTAAGCCCGGAGATGTCCTCAGATTTGGAGTTGCAGTTATGAAGAAAATAGCGGCGGCAGCGTTCCTGGTTACTGCGCTGTGCCTGATTGTGCTGGCGCAGGATGCCCAGCAGCCAACTGGCGGGGGCGGGGTGGTGTTGCGGGTAAACGCGAAGGAGACCACCCGCGCCGAGTTCGAGAAGCTCCTTTTCGAGTGCAAGGCGCGCGAGTTCATGGAGGAGCTCGTAGACTGGCTCCTCGTCCAGCAGGCTGCCGAAAAGGCGGGAGTGACTGTCTCCGGCAAGGAAGTAACTGAACGCCAGAACGAACTCCTGCTGCAGGAACTTGCCCACTACAACAACGACCTCAAAGAGCTCGAAGCGGAGCTGAAGCGCTATGGATACACAATCGAGGAGCGCAAGAAGAACAACGCCTACAAGACCAGGCTGCTGCTTCTTGCGGAGAAGCTGGTCAAGAAGAAGCGCGCCTCGGACGAGAACATGAAGGCCCTGTTCGAGAGAAGATACCCCAAGGATGCCGGCAGGATAGCCAGGGTCCATCACATACTTGTCTCGACCGAGGAGATGGCGCATGGCATAGCACGTGAGATATCGCGACTGAAGTGCGAACTGCGGATTGCCTCCGCCGAGCAGAAACAGAAAATCGACATGGAGATTGCCGGGCTCACGGAGAAGTCGCAGCGGTGGAAGAAGCTCAACTCCAAGGATGTCGCCGACGAGGTGGTGAAGAAGCTTCGCGCAGGGGAGAATTTCGCGAAGATAGCCACTGAATACGGGGCGGGCTACACTGCGGAAAGCTTCGACATGGGCTGGGTCCCCAAGGGGGCTCTTTTCAACCTGCTTGTACCCGTGGTTTTCGACCAGCTCAAGCCCGGCGAGGTTGCAGAGCCTGTCCAGTCGAGGTTCGGCTTCCACATTGTGAAGCTCGTGGATATCAAGGATGTCTCCCAGCTCAAGTACGAGGAAGTGCAGCCGTTTCTACTCGACGAGGAGGAGAGGAGGCATGTGGACGGCCATGAGATCGGCCACCTTGTACAGCACTTGCGTGAAGAGGCCAAAGTAGAGAGATTCGACCTCTCGGGCGGCACAGAGAAGTCTGAGAAGTAGCTGCCGGGCGGAAGCTCGGATAGTTGCACGGAGAACGGGAAATGGCTCACACTTTCGTCGGGGGAGTTCACCCTCACGACATGAAGCACCTCAGCAAGGACAAGGCCATAGAAAACGCACCCATCCCCAAGGTGGTTCGCATCCCCATGGCCCAGCACCTCGGTGCGCCATGCAAGCCTGTTGTCGAGAAAGGGGCCCCTGTCAAGAAGGGCCAGGTTGTCGGTGAAGCCTCCGCTTTCGTCTCGGCGCCTGTGCACAGTTCGGTCAGCGGCAAGGTCGTTGACGTGGGCTCCTACGAGCACATCTTCGGCGACCTCGTGACCTCGGTGGTTATCGAGAACGATGGCGAAGATACATGGGCGGAGGGTCTCAATGTAGAGACTCCCGATATCGACTCTCTCGGTGCTGACGAGCTCAAGAAGCGCATTACGGATGCCGGTATTGTAGGCCTGGGCGGCGCGACATTTCCCCTGCACGTGAAGGTGTCGCCGCCCAAGAACAAGCCTATTAACTCGTTCATCCTCAACGGCGTCGAGTGCCAGCCGTACCTCACCGCCGATGACCGGCTCATGCTCGAGAAGCCGGACGGGATTATCCAGGGCCTGCGGATTCTGTGCAAGGTAGTGGGTGCGAAAGACCGCTACATCGGCATCGAGGCGAACAAGCCTGATGCGATAAAGGTCATGCGCGAGGCGGCCGCGAAGGTGGACCCCTCGATAAAGGTCGTGGCGCTGCCCGTCAAGTATCCGCAGGGCGCAGAGAAGCAGCTAATAAAAGCTATTCTCGACCGCGAGGTGCCTTCCGGCGGGCTGCCGATGGATGTGGGGGCGCTGGTAAACAACGTCGGCACCGCCTTCGCCACCTGGGAAGCTGTGAAGTACAATAAGCCTCTTATAGAGCGGGTGCTCACCGTGACGGGCGAAGGCATTGAGAACCCGAAAAACCTGCTCGCCCTTGTCGGCCACCCGATAAAGGAGCTTCTTGACCTTTGCGGTGTAAAGGCGGGCGCAAACAAGATTATCCTCGGCGGCCCGATGATGGGCCTTGCCCAGTACACTACCGACCTGGTCGTAATAAAGGGCACCTCGGGCATTCTCGTGATGGAAGGGAAACCGGTGGGAAGGTACGGCCCCTGCATCCGCTGCGGGCGCTGCGTGGATACATGCCCCATGCGGCTTGTGCCGAGCCGGCTGTCAGTTCTGCTCGAGGCCAAGAACGTCGCGCTGGCGAAGGCCAGCAACCTGCTTGACTGCATAGAGTGCGGCGTATGCACCTACGTCTGCCCGGCCAAGCGCCCCATAGTGCAGTTCATCAAGTACGGCAAGGGCGAGCTGCGCGCAATCCAGGCGAAAGAAAGGGCCAAGGCCGAGGCGAAAAAGGCACAGGAAGAAGAAAAGAAGAAAGAAGAAGCTACTGCAAGCAAGTGACCGGCAGCAAGTAGCGTGGGAAGAAAACGGATGAGAATTTAGCGGCGCAGCTTGCTGCGCGTTTATTCAGTCTACTCGATACTGATTGCTGGTTACTGACTACAGAGAGAAGAGGGCGATGGCAGAGGCGCAAAAGAGATTCCTTGTCAGCACATCACCGCATATACGAAGCGATGAGTCAATCCCGAAGATAATGTGGACTGTGGTGCTCGCCCTTGCGCCGGCTGCGGTTGTCGGCTGCTGGTTCTTCGGCGGGAGTGCCATCGCGATTATCCTCGGCTCGATAGCCGTTTGCGTGGGTACCGAGGCGTTGATTCTGGCGCTTCGCAGGAAGCCGGTCATTCAGGCGCTCGACGGCTCCGCAGTAGTAACCGGCCTGCTCTTCGCCATGGTCATCTCGTCCAACGTCTCGTGGTATCTCGTTGTAATCGGTGCGTTCTTCTCCATCGCGGCCGCCAAGCACCTCTTCGGCGGTCTGGGATGCAACATCTGGAACCCCGCGCTCGCGGGGCGCGCCTTTGTCCTGGCGGCGTGGTCGCTTCAAATGACGGCCGGCTGGGCGACGCCGAGAAGCGTGGATGTTGTCTCAGCGGCGACGCCGCTCAACGCGCTCAAGATGTCTGTCACAGGGGCCCAGGAGTATTCAGTCTGGGACCTCTTCATGGGAAATGTGCCCGGCTCGCTTGGCGAGACCTCGGCGCTGCTCCTGCTTATCGGCGGGCTGTTCCTCATTGTGCGAAAGTACGTTGACTGGCGCGTGCCTGTCTCGTTTATCGTGACCGCCGTTGTCCTGTGCATGGTTATTCCCTACAAGGCGAAGGAGCCTTTCCTCGGCCTTCAGGTTGCCGACAGCGCAGGAGGTGCGAAAGTTACTGGCGTTCTTGACGGCACTGCTGCGGCCAAGGCTGGTGTGAAAAAGGATGACGTCGTCACAGAGTTTGACGGAGTAGAAATAAAGAATTCGCAAAACCTGCGCAGAGAAGTTGGCAAGCTGTTGTACGGTCAGAAACTGAAACTGAAAGTGAGGCGTGAAGACAAGGAAGTCGAGCTGGAGGTCGTGTCTGCGACGGGCCTGGTTCCGTGGTATGCCAGGTACAGCTTCTTCGAGAGGCTCGCGTTCTGGACATTGAGCGGCGGGCTTGTCCTGGGTGCCTTCTTCATGGCGACGGACATGGTGACATCGCCCATGACCGCGAAAGGGGCCATTATCTTCGGCGTGGGCGCCGGCGTGCTGACCGCGGTTATCCGCAAGCTGGGCGGCTATCCCGAAGGCGTCTGCTACTCGATTCTAATCATGAACACCGCCGTTCCGCTTATAGACAGGTTCACTGTGCCGAAGAAATTCGGCCTTGTTAAATCGCAGAAGGGATAAGTGCACGTGCTCAGGTGTGCCGAATGGAACACCTGTGCCCACGGAGCGAAGCGTAGGCAGTGCGACAACTGTTTAGCCGCGCCATTTATGGCGCGTTCTTCCCGCGCCGCAAGCGGCGCGGCTAAAAGGTTGCTGGCGCAGTGGCCGATAGTCAGCAGCCGACGGAGGTTCAGATGAAAAAGACCATACACTATCCTCTGGTTCTCGTGGTAATCGCCGCGCTATGCGTCGCCGGCATTGATATCGTCTACAGCAGCGTGGTGGACAAAATCAGGATTGCCGACGAGAAGAAGGCAACAGAGGCCGCCTGCTGCATCTTCAAGGACACGCCCGAGGACCAGATAAAGAAAGAGGAGGCCCTGTACGAAGGCGACGCCGTTACCTGGTTCAAGTGTTCTGCGGGCTATGCGGTGATTACCAGCGCCCAGGGCTTCGACGGTGCGGTCACTGTCATGGTGGGCTGGGACAAAACTCTCGAAAAGGTTATCGGAATCTATGTTCTCAGCCACACAGAGACGCCAGGGCTGGGCGGGAACGTCGACCTCGTCAACTCCGAGAACAGTTGGGGAGGCATGCTCTCAGGCAAGTGGATAGACGAGACTAACAAGCGGCCTGACTTCCAGGAACAGTTCAGGAGTTTGACTGCCTCGGAGGCAAGCCTCAAGCCGGACGGCGGCAAGGTTGATGCGCTGACAGGCTCCACAATTACCTCGCGGGCCGTCGTCAACGCAGTGCAGAAGTCCGGCAAAATCCTGAAAGCCATCCTTGCGCAGCACGGCGAGTAAATCCAGGTTGCGGGTTTCATCCGCGCAGGACCCCCCGGCTAATCTTCGTATCCATCCAGCGTGTCTTCGTACTCGAGCGTCCTGTGCAGGCGTTTTCGCTTGACGAGGTATCGCGCGAAGGCAGCGAGTGCTATTAGGGCAAGGACTGAGAAAAGCGTAAGCTGGCTCAGGAATGTTCGCAGGAACGAGCGCTCGCCTGCGAGTTTCGCAACGTGGGCGGCTTCGAGGGCCGAGACGTTCTCACCCGTCGTGTCCAGCAGCGCCACCTTGAAACGCTCTCCTTGTGCCATGGCGGACAGGATTCCCCTGACAGTGCCGGGCGAGCGTCCTTCAAGCCACTCGACAAACGAGAGCGACCGGGCGTAGGCAATCGAAAGAGCCAGCCTCTCATCCGGGAATCGCTCGCTCAGCGAGGCAAGAGAAGGCAGCCGCCCACCCTTGGCATCGGTCTGCAGCATATTGCGAATCTGCGGGCTGACTTTCTGCCCCGCCACCCACTGCGCCACACCCTCGTTGAACCACAGCGGCACACGCCTGTTCACGCGGCGCAGCATGGTGGCCAGGTACAGGTGGAACGTCTCGTGAACGAGAGTCTCGGGCAGGCTGCCTGGCCCGATACCGGCAAGGTGCGAGGAGCGCACCAGCACGACGTTCTGCGGGCTGAACGCGACGGCCAGCGCGTGTTCGGGCGTCCCGCGGCCGCCCAGCCGCCTGTAGGCCGCTTGGAAGGCAAGGTCGGTGTCGGCAAGCTCGATTCTCACAGGGCCGGGGTCGGGCAGGTCTGTCTTCATGCGCACCTGCTGCGCGGCCTGCCGGTAGAGCGCAAGCGCCGCATCAGCCTGGGAGCGCAGGCGCGGCGGAAAGACGACAGTCACGTCGCCGTCTGTCACGCGCTCCTGGGCGTATGCACACAAGCTGGCGGCAGCAAGCAGAACGCATGTCACTAACAAAGGCCGCATTTTCCTGATGAAGTGTAAAAAAAGGAGATTAGGGGATTTGAAAGATAAGGAGATAAGAGCCATTTTGTTCCCTATCTCCATATCTGGACTATCTCCTTATCTCCCTTGATTACACATTTGGATTCTGGATTTGGGCATGGTTCAAATGCGGGTAACACGTTTATGTCATTGCGAGGAGGATGCGAAGCCTCCGACGTGGCAATCCCATCGATGAGATTGCCGCGCTCCCTTCGGTCGCTCGCAATGACATAATGAGCGGTTTTCGTGTTACCCTTATTCTCCGCCAAATGAACCATGCCTGGATTTGTCATGAGCCGATTTTCAGGCGTTCGCCCAGTGAGTTGTCCACCTGGACAATCCGCCTTATCTTTGCCACGGTGGTGTCTACGTCGTACTCGACACGGCGGTACTCGACCCTGCCTGTGTCGGGGTCGAAAAGCACGTAGCAGGCCCGCCAGTTCTTATCCCTCGGCTGGCCGACCGAGCCGACGTTGACCAGGTACTTCGCATCCCTGCTGCAGGTGAACAAGCCGTTCTCAAGCTCGCCCGTCTCTATGTAGCGCGCATCTTCGGTTATTATCGATGGGGTGTGGCTGTGCCCCACGAATGTAATCCAATCAGTCTTGTCGAAGGCATCATCGACTTTTTCGCTGTTCTCGTGAAGCACCTCATCGACGTCGGAGCGCAGTATGTACTCGTCAATCGGGCTGCGGGGCGAGCCGTGCACAAAGAGGAGGCGTCCCTCCTTGTGCCGCTTGGGGCGCCTCTTTATGAAACGCCACCTGCGCACCGTGGCGCCCAGGCTGTACCAGCGCGGCTTCAGTCTGGCTGTAGTCCACAGGAGCGCCTCTCTGGCTGTGGCGTGAAAGCCGACCGGCTCATAGACTGTCGCCCATTCGTGGTTCCCGCAGAGCACGACATCGAGCTTCCGGGCGATATCCGCGCACTCGACGGGGTTGGGCCCGTACCCGACCACGTCGCCGAGACAGATGGTGCGCGCTGCGCCCGCCTGCTTGATGTTCTTGAGGACCGCCTTGAGCGCCTCAAGGTTACCGTGGATATCGCTTATTACCGCAATCCTTGACATATCAGTAGAGAACCCTAACCAGATAGAGACCATGCGGCTTGAGCGTCGGGCCGGCCCTGGCCCGGTCCCTCGATTCTATTATACCGGGGATTTCACCGGGTGGAAGTCTTCCTTTGCCTGCTTCCAGAAGAGTTCCCGCGATTGTCCGAACCATCTTGTAGAGGAAGCGGCTGCCCTGCACCTCTATTGCAGTCAAATCATCAGCGGCGCTGCCCAGTGCGGGCCAGGATACCCTGCCAACGCTCACCCTGTCGATGGTGCAGACGGTGTTTTCTTCCTCTGTGATTTTCGTGCCGAAAGCGGCGTAGTCGCGCTCGCCTTCGATTCGTGCCGCCGCGTCTGACATGGCGGCAACGTCAAGCTCCTCCTTGACGTGCAGTGCGCGATTGCGCACGAGCGGGCATGGAAGGGGCCTGTTGAGAATCAGGTAGCGGTACAGTTTGCCCTTGGCCCGGAAGCGGCTGCTGAACTCCTGCGGCACCTCTCGCGCGCCAACGACCGCCGCGTCGTCAGGCAGCCCGGCATTGACGGCGCCAATCAGCCTTTCAGGTGCCAGCTCGCTCTCAGTATGGAAGTTGGCGACCTGCCCCAGCGCGTGGACGCCCGCGTCTGTGCGGGATGCCCCCTCGGTGAGGACAGGGGTGCGAAGAACCCGCTCGATTGCCCGTTCAAGCTCGCCCTGGATAGTCCTCGTGTCTGGCTGGCGCTGCCATCCGTGGAAGTTCGTGCCGTCGTACTGGATGGTGAACATGATATTTCTCTGAGGCATGGCCCTAACCCAAGGGTGTCAGGTTGCGCTCTGCCCGCGAGTGACTTCGAGTGCGCGCCATATCCAGCGGTTGAAGTCGCCCGAGCCCGGGAAAACCACAAGCTTGTTGCCGAAACCTATGCAGCTTGCCACAGCCGCAATCCAGAACTCACCGTAGGCGATAAAGCACGCCGCGGCAAGGAAGTTGACTGCGCTTAGCGCGCCGAGCATCACACGGTGCGTGTGGCGGTAGTGTGCGAAAGCCGACTCGATTGACCGGACGCCACGGGTCTTGACTTGCGGGGAGTCTTTCGGGCTTTCTATTGCGAGAGAGAGCTTCCTGATGTGCATTGCCAGCGGCAGTGAGACTATGGCATAGCCGAGCACGGTGTATCTCAGGAGCGTGGGTACGATAGCGCCGGCCTCGGGCCTGAGCAGGCCGGCGAACTGCCAGAGTGATTCTCCCGAGAGGTTGGCGCACAGGTAACCGGCGAAGGTGTAGAAGATGTCGAAAGACAGAAAGAGCAGGGCACCGGTCTTGAGCAGCCTGTATCGCCTGTCAACCAGGCCCTGTGTCTGGCCGTAGTCCACGCGCCTTTCTCCTTCCTATTTCTCCAGCGCAGCAAGGGCCTCGTTGGCCTTCTTCTTGACCATCGGCTCCGTCTTGCCGGACTTGGCCAGCTCTGTCAGCGCCTTCAGGAACACCGGGTCTTTCACCTTCTCCTCCACGGCGACCCGGATGGCGCTGAGCTTGCGAAAGATGTACTTCTCTTTGAGCGCTCCCATCAGGGCTTCAACGCCGCGCTTGTCCGCAAGCTGCAGCAGCCCGCGGATGGCCATTATCCTCGGATTGAATACCGCATCGGGCAGGCCCTTCCGGGCGAGGATGTCAGCCGCCTGCCTGGTGGTGCTTTTCGCACGTTCGGCTATTGCGGCTACCAGCTTGTACGCCTCTTTGCGGGCCGCCATTCGATTGTCTGTTGAACCCTCCTGACATGAACTTAGGAGCTTCTTCGCGTCTGCGATGTCACCGGCAGCCAGCAGGTTTATCAGGTTCGCAATTCCGGGAATCTTGGCGTTGAACGTCTTGTCATCCACCTTCTGGTCAGCGAGCATGGTGGCTGCCAACCGGGCCCCGGACTTGTAGCGCTTGGCGACTCCTGCAATCGCCTTGTAGACGGACTCGCGGACTGTCTCGTACTCGTCGGAGCTGGTTTTGCCGAGAGCGGGCAGAGCGCTGGCGTCGCCTATACTGCCCAGCGCAATCGCGGCTTCCTCCCTGACGATGTCTTTCTTGTCGGAGAGCCGCTCCATAAGGGGTTTTATGGTATCCTTTGTCCCGAACTGGGCCAGCGCCCGTATGCATTCGAGCCTCACGTTGGACCAGCCGTCTTTGAGCCCCTCTTTGAACAGCTTCGCGGCGCCCTTGTCGCCGAACTTGAGCAGCGCTTTGGCGGCCGCGGCGCGCACGGTGGAGTGAGTATCCTTCTCCAGCGCTTTGCGCAGCGCCTCGATGGAGCTTCGGTCCTCGATAATCATAAGCGAGTTCACGGCCATTTCCCGCACCATTGACCAGCCGTCGCTCAGCAGGGCGTTGGTCAGCGCATCAACGACCTTCTTGTCTCTGGCAATATGGGGCAGAAAGCCTGCGCACTGCTCGCGGACCTCGTTCTTCTTGTCCTCCTTGAGTGCCTTCAGCAGTGCCTTTCTTGCCTTGTCGAGCTGCTCCTGGAAGGCCTTCACGACCTTATCAGGCGTCTCGACAACTTTTTCGCCAGCCTCTATCTTCTCTTTGAGGTATTTGACTCTCTCATCCACCCCCTTCTTGTCGCAGAGCTTGGTGATGGTCTCCGGGCACGCTCTGCGAACGCCGAAGTCGTGGTCGCCCTGGAGGTGCAGTATTACCTTGTCCAGGCCGAAGCTCATGAGTTCACTGCGGATTCCCTGGCGCTTGCCTTTCCCGAGGTTCCCTACGAGCGAGATATGGCTTCTTCGCATGTGAGGCTCGCCGAACTTTCGCAGGTCGTCAACACTTTTGAAAAAGGGCTTTTCCGCCTTGTTGGGGTGCTTCCATTCAGGGTGGCCGTGAATGTGGTCTTCCTCCTGCTTCCCGGGTGGCTTCTTGGCCGGTTTCTCCTGTGCAAAGGCGGGCAGGCAGATTAAGACAGAATACAGAATACAGAAGACAGAATACAGAACTGCAACACGTTGTGCTCTGAGCATCGTTTATCCTCCAATCTGGCGATAGTCAGTCTATCAGCAACTCGGCAATCTGCACCGCGTTGAGAGCTGCGCCCTTGAGCAGTTGGTCTGCAACGACCCAGAGGGCCAGGCCGTTTTCAAGGGCGGTATCTTCCCTGATTCTGCCGACGTATGTCAGGCAGCTTCCCGTGGCCGTCAGCGGAGTGGGGTATTCGAGCTTTTCGGGGTTGTCGAGCACCTTGACGCCGGGCGCCTGTGAGAGGACATCGCGCGCCTCCTGCGCCGTCAGCTTTCGCCTGGTCTCGACAAACACCGCCTCGGAGTGCGCCCGGTAGACTGGGACGCGAACACAGGTCGCCGAGACGCGGATAGTGTCATCGTGGAGAATTTTCCTTGTTTCGTCAAGCATCTTGAGCTCTTCACGAGTGTACCCGTTTTCCTGGAACGTGTCAATGTGGGGGATGAGGTTGAATGCAATCTGCTTGGGATAGACTTCCACCGTGGGCTGCTTTCCCTCTTCGAGCTCACTGACCTGGCGCTTGAGCTCGTCTATGGCAGCTTTTCCCGTGCCGCTGACCGCCTGGTAGGTGGCGGCGAGCACGCGCAGTATCCCGGCCTCGCGGTGCAGGGGCGCAAGCGCGACCACAAGCTGGATTGTCGAGCAGTTCGGGTTGGCGATAATCCCATTATGGTTCCTGGCGTCGTCGGGGTTGACTTCAGGGACAACGAGCGGGACTTCCGGGTCCATCCTGAAGGCGCTCGAGTTGTCTATCACGGTCGCCCCGGCATCAACGGCACAGGGTACGAGCTGCCTGCTGATTTCGCCGCCCGCGCTGAAAAAGGCGATATTTATGCCCTCAAAGGCGTTCTCGTCGAGAAGGCCTACTTCGATGTCGCGGCCCTGGAAGGCGACGGTGCTGCCGGCGGAGCGTTCGGAAGCGAGGGGTCTCAGGCCGGTTACGGGGAACTTGCGGTCTTCGAGCACCTTGAGTATCTCGCGTCCCACCGCCCCCGTAGCGCCTGCGAGTGCTACTTTCACTCCTCTGCTCCTTCCGGTGATGGCAGGTTAGCCACGCTGTCGCCGACCTTGACCGAGTTCTTCTGGAACCAGCCCTGGTTGACCTCGAGCGCGTACTGGACAGGCACAATCGCTTCGTGAGAGCTCTCATCCAGCGGCTGCATGTCAAGAATCTGCCGGATAACGCCCTTCTGGTCTATGTAGGCGATGGACAGCGCAATGAGCGTGTTCTTCATGTAGAACGAGAGATACCTCTGGTCGGGATAGACAAACACCATACCCTCGTCTTGCGGCATGCTTTCTCTGTACATGAGGCCCTGTTGCCGGGCGGCGTCCGTCCTGGCGACATCCACGTACACCACGGCCTCGCCGATGGTAAGCTTGTGAAGTCCCAGGTGGCGCTCAGGCTCGGGTGTTTCGGGGCGATGTTCTCCCTGGCAGCACGCGAAGAGAAGCAGCGTGCACGCGAAGGCTGCCTTGAGTTTCATGAACGTCATCAGACACACACCTCATACACTGAGCCAAGTCCTCTACAGTAATTGTACTTCGCGCAAGGGTGTGAAGTCAAACCAAAACCAGGTGCTACGCGTCCGGGGTGTCCTTCAGGAGGTCCACAAGGGTGCGGATTTCCTCTATCTCGGGCCCCTCGGGGAACTGCTTGACGTACTTCAGGGCCCAGGAGCGCGCCTCCTTCACCTTGCCCAGCCGGTGGTGTCCTATTACCAGGCAGACGTACGTTGAGGGCAGGGGGTTCTCCATTGAAACGGCCTTGCCGGCTATTTCAAGGGCACTGTCAGTCTTGCCCGTCTCCAGGTGGGATGTCGCAAGGTGGGAGTAGACTTCAGGCAGGCCTATGGCGTCGGCATCCATTCCCGCATACGTGTCGATTACCTCCTGGTAGCGCTTCTTGGCAAACAGTATTGAACCAAGCATGATGGCGGCGAATACGTACTTGGGGTTGATTGAAAGCGCCTCGCGCAGGTGCGTGATTGCCTCATCGAGCTGCTCTCGCTCCGTGAGGATTGTGGCAAGCTGAACCCGGATGTCAGGGTAGCGGGGCGCGAGCTCGACCGCCTTGCGCATCTGCTCTTCGGCACCGTTGAGGTCCCCGTCGGCGCCGAGCTGGAAGGCGAGGTTGACGTGCGCGGTTATGTTCGCCGGGTCGAAGTGCAGGGCCCGGCGGAAGTGGAGCTTGGCTTCTTCACCGTATTCGCGCGCTATTGCGACAAGTCCGAGTCCGTTCTCGATTACGGGCGAATCCGCCTCGATTGCGCGCGCCTTGTCGAAATGGGAGGAAGCCTCGTCGAACTGGCCTCCCGCCGCGAACATCTTGGCCTGGGCCAGGTACACCTTGACACTGTTGGGGTTGTCTGCAAGCTGGTTCAGAAGAGCCTTCACGGCCGGGTCCTTGCCGCCTGCAAGCTTGACCCCGCCATTGCGGTAAATGTGCAGCGAGTCATAGAGCGCGATGTACGCGCTGCCCAGCGATGCGGCCTTCTCGAAATTCGCGCAGGCCTTCTCTCTGTCACCTGTTAGATATGTCAGCCCGAGGTAGTGATAGACTGCGGGGTAGTTGGGCCGCAGCTCGGCGGCCTTTTCGAGTATGGCGCGTGCCGGGGCAGTCCGGCCCTGCCAGGCGAGCAGCTTGGCGCAGGAGACGAGGACGTCGCAACTGTCAGGTGCCTCGCAGGACAGGGCCTCGGCGGCCTTTAGCGCTTCGTCAGTCCTGCCGAGGGCCGCGAGTGAGAATGCCCGGTTCGTCTTACACTCGGTGTAACGGGGGTTGATTTCCAGCGCCCGGTCGTACTCCTTGAGCGCCTCGGTGTGGCGCCCCTCGAGTGCCAGGAGCAGCCCCAGCAAGTTCACCAGGTCGGGGTAGCGCGGGTGGAGCCTGATTTCTTCATCCAGGTTCTGTTTGAGTCTCTCAAGAGGTTCCATAATCTTCATCCTTGCGGTAACCTGCGCGCCTCGCCATGTCTTGGGCTCGCTTCTTGTCGTCTTCGGTTGATTTTCTCTTATGAGCCAAGGAGAAAAACTTGCCTCCCTCTCTTCGCCAGTCCTCCAGCCGGTACGTGACGCGCTTGACGCCCTTGATTCTGCCTATCTCGAAATTGATTGTCTCCATCAGGTCTTCGTTCACCTCGATATCAAGGCTGACGGCGGGGAGCTTGCGCACGTAGCCGCCGATGTAGACATTGCCCTTGATAGTGACCACGGATAGTCGCGAGGTATCGAGCCAGTGCTTCGCGAATATGCCCCGCACCCGTGAGTTTATCTGAAAATCGCCGCCTGCCAAGCTTCACTCTCCACAATATAGAGTCTCAGGTCTGCAATCCGACGGTCCGTGTTCGTTACTCCTAAAGTACAGCAGGCCCTCGGCGCGTGTCAAGTGAAATGTGGTTCCGGCTGCAATCGGAGTTCCTCAGGGGCCCTCTGTTTGCGCCTTGGCGGCCTCTATGTAGGCGTTGCGATGTAGGCGTGCCTCTTGGGAGTTGCCGAGCTTCTCGTGAATGCGCGCCAGCGCGAGGTGCGCGTCGGCGAACCCGGGATTAAGCTCAACCGCGCGGTTCAGCAGCAGCAGCGCAGTCTCATGGTTGCCGCGCAGCGTGTTTATGCGGGCAAGCTCGTAATACGCCGCGTCTGAATAGGGCGAGAGATACAGGACAATCTTGAACTCGGCCTCCGCCGCGTCGAGGTTCTTCGTTAGCAGGTAGGCATTTCCAAGAAAGACATGCGGGGCCGGGTCGTCGGGATTCGCAAGTACAGCCTCGCGGGCCGCTGCCACATTGCTTGTCAGCGCTCTGCCGTAGGTGCGGGAGTAGTCAATAGTCATAAGACTGTCGGTGGTGTGTTCCCGCGTCTGGACACAGCCGGCAGTCGTCAGAAGCAGGGCAGTTGCCAGTCCGGCCAGGCTGCCCTTCAGGCTACTCTTCATTGAAAACATAATCACGCAGCAGGGGGGACGAGGCTATTATCATACGCACCGGGTTGCCCAGGGCGCGATAAGAATGCAGCGTGTTGCTCTTGACCGCGAAGAGCTCGCCCGCGCGCACGGTCCTGTTCTCGTAATCGACCGTGACCTGCACTTCGCCCGATACGATGTACGAAATCTGCTCGTGGATGTGCTTGTGCTCGGGCAATACGCTGCCCGGCTCCATCTCGAGTATGGCAAGGCACGTGGAGTGCAGGTAGAACGGCCTGACGGCAACTCCGTCGGCGACGGTCTGCTTCTCACACGATTCCTCGGCGGAGAAATCGAGGAACTTCCTGTTTCTTCTGTTTGCTATTCTGGTGTCCTCTTGACGTTCTGTGCCTGGAGCCCTTTCTGGCCCTCCGTGACCTCGTACTCCACGACATCGCCTTTTTCGAGAGTCTTGTAGCCGTCAGAGGCGATATTCGAATAGTGGACGAAGATGTCTTCGCCGCCGTCGCTTTCGATAAACCCGTATCCCTTCTTGCTGTCGAACCACTTCACGCGACCCGTCTCCATGCTTCAAACCCCTTCTTCACTCAACAGTGCCAACTTCTCCTCTTTCCCGGTCAGGGATTGGTATAATCCCGCATGCCCGGGAACAAAACCCAGTCGTACGCTTCCTCATGTGCACTCGAAGAAACCGGTCCTCCGAGTCCGGCACCTTGGTCACCCCTGTTATCAAACCTGCCCAAGAGGGCTGCTCTTGGATGCTGTCAATCGCGCGGGGGTCCGCTTCCCCGTCCGCGGTCGTTGCGGCGCCTGCTGCTGTCGGGGCCGCCTGAGTCACGTCCGGACCTCCGGTCGGAACCGCCTCGCCTGCCCCCTCTTCCGCGGTCGGGCCTGTCGGAGCGCTCGGACTGGCTGGGGTCATATCCCGGCTTGGTTGCCTTGTGGCTGAGGCGGATGCGGTTCTGGTCGTCAATGGAAATCACTTTCACGGCGATGTCGTCGCCTACCTTCACCACGTCGGAGACTGAGCCGACGTAGTCGTCGGAGAGCTCCGAGATGTGCAGGAGTCCCTCCTTGCCCCTGAATATCTCGACAAACGCCCCGAAGTCGCGGATGGAAACGACCGTCCCGTTGTAAACCTTGTCTATCTCGGCTTCCTGGGTCAAGGATTCGACCTCTTCCTTCGCCGCCATTATGCTCTCGGTGGTTGAGCCGGAAATAGTTACCCTGCCATCTTCCTCTATCTCTATGGTGGTCTCTGTCCTTTCCTGGATGCCCTTGACCGTCTTGCCCTGAGGGCCGATAAGCAGCCCTATCTTGTCGGGGTCTATCATTACCTGCACAAGCTTCGGCGCGTAGGGCGAAAGCTCTGCACGCGGCTGTGCCAGACCGCTCTTTGTCAGCATCTCTCTCAGTATGTGATTGAGCCCCTCGCGCCCCTGGCGCAGCGCGGCCTCGATAACCTGCTCTCCAATGCCCTGTACCTTGATGTCCATCTGCAGGGCGGTAATGCCGTTCTGCGTGCCCGTGACCTTGAAATCCATGTCACCGTAATGGTCCTCGGCCCCGGATATGTCGGAGAGAACCTTGAACTCGCCGTCGCCGATGCACAGGCCCATCGCTATGCCTGCAACGGGCTGGCGTATCGGCACGCCGGCATCCATGAGGGAGAGCGTGCCCCCACAGACAGTCGCCATTGAGGAGGAGCCGTCCGACTCCATCATGTCAGTGACAATCCGTATCGTGTAGGGGAACTTCTCCGGCAGCGGCAGCAGGGGGAAAATGGCGCGCTCGGCGAGTGCGCCGTGGCCTATCTCGCGGCGCTTAGGGCCACGTGGAAACCATACCTCGCCTACGCAGAAAGATGGGAAGTTGTAGTGCAGCATGAACTTCTGGTGGAACTCCGGTATCAACCCCTCCACGCGCTGCGCATCGCCGACAGTCCCGAGCGTCACGACGCTCAGAGCCTGGGTCTCACCGCGTGTGAACACGGCGCTGCCATGCGTTCGCGGCAGGAACCCGACCTGCACGCTTATCTCTCGCACTTTGTCGTGGGCGCGTCCGTCAATGCGCGTGCCCGAGAATATGATCTCCCTTACCGCCTCGCGCTCCACGACGGTGAAGGCCTCGGATATGTTCGATTTCAGCTCCGGGTCTTCTTCCGGGTTGAACTTCTTCTCAACCTCCTGGCGCACCTGTGTGAGCTGGGACTTGCGGTCGCTCTTGGCGCCCTTGCTCGCTTCCTTTATCTGCTCGTAGTGCTCGTTGCGCACTTTCTCGACAAGCTCTGCTTCCGGCAGGTTGTACTCGAACTCCTCGCCGCCGGCCGGCTCCTTGCGGGCAAGGTCTTCCTGCATCTCGATAAGGCCTATCAGGGCGCGGTGTCCGAAGGGTATCGCTTCGAGAACGACACTGTCAGGCGCCTCGTTTGCACTCGCCTCCACCATGACGATATCGTCGCGAGTCCCGACGACCACGAGGTCGAGCTCCGATATCTTCGACTGTGTATGGGTGGGATTGACGACGAACTCCGTGCCTATCTTCCCGACGCGGACTGCGCCAAGCGGCTTGTCAAACGGGCCACCGGCGACTATCAGCGCGGCCGAGGCCGCTGTGACGGCGAGAACATCCGGCTCATTCTCTTCGTCCGCACTCAGGACGATTGCGGTGACCATCACCTCGTTGACAAGGCCCTCGGGGAACATTGGCCTAAGCGGCCTGTCTATCAGCCGGCTGGTCAGTGTCTCCTTCGTGGTGGGCCTCCCCTCACGCTTGAAGAACCCGCCGGGAAACTTGCCCGCGGCATAGGTCTTTTCCCTGTACTCAATCGTCAGGGGGAAAAACCCAAGGCCCCTCCTCGGCGGCCCATAGACCGCGGCGGCCATGACCACAGTGTCTCCAAAGCGCACCGTAACAGTACCACTTGCCTGCCTTGCCAGATGCCCGGTCTCCATAGTCAGGGTTCTGCCGGCGAATTCTCTCTCAACTTTCTGATGCAATACAATACTCCCTAAAAAACATGCATAACGGTTCCTAAGCGGTGTCTTTGCTTACAAGGGTCACTGACAGGCAGGTCCATCAAGTTACCTACGAAGTCCGAGCCGCCCAATAACAGACTGGTACCGCTTGGGGTCTTTCTTGGTCAAGTACTTCAACAAAGTGTTTCGCCTGTTTACCAGCACCAGGAGCCCTCTGCGCGAAGCGTGGTCCTTCTTGTGGGTCTGGAGGTGGCCGGTAATCTGGTTGATTCGCTTCGTCAACAACGCCACTTGCACCTCGGGACTTCCCGTGTCTCCATCGTGCAGCTTGAACTGCTCGATAATCTCCTCTTTCTTCTGCACGCTGCTCATGGTTGTAACTTCTCCCAGCCGCGAACTCTTCCACGCATCTGCCATCTGCACTGACTGAATTGTACCTGCAAATTCGCCAATTGCAATAGTGAGGGCCACTTTTTTCTCAACTATCTTGCTGCGAGCCCTCGCATGTGCGCTTCCTGTCAAGGTGGCTCTGCAGGATGAGTTGCGCCGCAACCCTGTCCAGCTTCTTTTTGCGCACCCTCGGGCTCTCGCCCAGCGCCGCGAGCGCCTTGTCAGCCATCATTGTGGTCAGCCGCTCATCCTCGACCAGCACCTCGCAGCCCAGCACCTCCCTGAGCCTCTCCACAAACGCCATTACCTTCCGGCCCGACCCGCCAAGCGTGCCATCCATGTTGCGCGGCAGGCCGACAACGACCTCACAGACATCCTTCTCAGATACGACCTCGGTTATTCTCTCAACGAGTCCCTTGCCTGCCGGTGCCTTGATTGTCGGCAGCGGCTGCGCCGTGATACCGAGCGGGTCGCTTATCGAAAGCCCTGTACGCTTGTCGCCGTAGTCGATTCCGAGTGTTCGCATTGCTCTTACCTTGCCTCACCAGACGCGGCGCTGAGAACGCCCTATCCTACAGACAATCATCCGCCATGCAAGGCAAATCTGAAATACGCCGGGTCTCAAGGGCCTTGAAATCAGAAGCCCCGGGTCTATGACCCGGGGTTGACTCGAACCCCGCCGCAAAGCTGCGGGGCTTCTTACACACGCGACAGTTTCGCCTTGACGAAAAGTGCGCAAATTTTTTCATTTCTTCTTGACTTGCAGGGCGTCGGCCAATAGCATCAGGGCATCAATACTCCTATTTTTTGCCGGGAGGTCGAGTTGAAGTACAAGGGCCTTACCAATGCCAAGATGTTTGGGGTCATCGCGCTGAGTATGGGCATGATTACCAGCGAGCAGCTCCAGCAGTGTCTTGATATCCAGCAGGAGACCGCAAACGTCCGGCGCCGGCTCGGCTCCATTATACTGGCGCGCGGATATATGACGGAAAGCCAGGTCCGTGAAGTCCTCTCCCTCCAGGGCAAGACCGGCGAGACGACCGTCCTGCCCGCGGACAAGAGGGAGAGAAGGAAGCTGCTCGGAGAAATCCTGGTGGAACGCGGCTTCATCGACAACCCGACCCTGACAAAGGCGCTCAGGCGCCAGCAGCTTCTTCGCAAAACAGGCATTAACCCGCGCCTGGGCGAGCTCCTGATTGCCATAGGACAAATCAGCCGCCAGCAGCTCAGAGAGGCACTCGGCGCCCAGTCCGGCACGCAGGTCAGCGCATAAACGGCGGCGCACTACTCGTCATCGACCTTCTGCCTTCTTCCAGTTTGCACTCCCGTGTCCCCGCGTGGTATTATTCAATGTAGGAAGCTTACGGCGGGGGTAACTATGAACGCAAAATCAATCCCAGTGCTGGTCGCTGCTGTGCTCGCGGTTGTGCTGGGTATTTGTGGCTGCTCCGATGAAATTGTTGACCCTCCAGAGAAAACCTACGCCTTTCGACTCAGCAAGGCGCGCGCCCTGACGGACAAGGTCGAGAAGCTCTTCTACGAGTCAATGGAGCTTGAACCGGGGCAGGAGCGTGACTCGAAGCTCAAGAACGCCTACGACCTCGCTGTTGAGGCAATGGATATCCTCAATCAGCTCGATGACGAGTTCAGCCACCGCGTGGCGCCGCCCGGGGAGGTGCTCTCGCACAAGCCGCTGATGAAAAAGCTGAGCAGGATTCTCAGTGACATGGTCAGGGTAATGCCCGTCGGGAAGTAGCGCCCTGTCCCTAATGCTACTTTGTCAACTCCATCCTTAACTTCCCCTCCCTTGAGGGGAGGGGATTGAGGGGAGGGTGATAAGTATAATTCCCCCTCACCCTAACCCTCTCCCCCCAGGGGAGAGGGAAAAGATGACAAAGTAGCGCTAATCCTCGCTGACCTTGCGGACAGTAATCTCGACCGGCTTCACCTTGAGCGAATGCCGCACGTGCGTGAAGAACTCGTCGTTGAGCTTCTTGAACTGCTTCTTCGGCGCGAAGCACACGAGCAGTATCGGGCTCGGGTCGCGCTCCACCATGGCGGCGGTCGCCTGGTACTCCAGGCCCCGCTTGCCATACTTCTTCTTGCCCAGGAGCACTACGCCCTTCCACGTGAAGTTCACGACGTAGCCCGTGTTGTCGTCAAAATCCGTGCGCCACATGCGGATAAGCGTAAATGACTCCGTGCCCTTGTACCTGCTCAACTCCTTGACGAAGTCATCCATATCCTGTGCCCCGGCGCCTTCCATCACCGTAACGACAATCGCCGCATCCGTCTTAGGTGCCCGGATTTCCAGCTTCGTAGGCCTTATGTTGGAGTTCACGCTGAAATCCCACTTGCCCGGAATCAGGAACTGGTACCCGTACCTCTCGTTTCCCAGCCGGTCCATCGGCCCCGGCAGCGCCTCGATGGAAAGCGAAGAGCAGCCAAGTATTGACAGCAGGCCAATTATAACGAAAGCTCTTTTTAACATGTCATACCCTCCAGTAATTTCGGCTGATTGTAAATCAGTCACCCGCCCCGTGCAAGAATTTTCTTTGAATCCCTTCTTGCTGTCAAGAAAAAGGACGGCACCAGGTTGATGCCGTCCGGGATTATCCGGGCTTGGCCGTGATTACTTCACCGTGATTTTGAAAATCTTTGTCACGGTGGCTGGCGGGTCTGCGGCGTCAGTGACCTGCACGGAGAACGAGTATTCACCCTTGACGGGGCTGTAAGCACTTCCAGTGAGGTCACCTTGGAGGCTAAGAGCAAGGTCGCCTGGGCGCGGCGCTGACCCAGTCTCGAAGTCCCATTCGTGGCTTGTTCCGCCTCCGGAAGAGTCCAATGTCAAGCTGTAACTAGTCGTCCGGTCCCAGTCGGGCAGCGGACTTGTGGTTGTTATAGACAGCTCTTCCTGAGGGTCGTACACAGTAGTTGTTATGTTCCTTGTGTCGAAAGTCGCTCCTTGCTCGTCCACTCGTACCTCAACCGTGTAAACCCCCTTCTTCGTGGGAGTACCCGTTATATTCCCTGAATCAGAGAGGTAAAGTCCTGGAGCGAGCTGAGTGGCGGGCAGCACTATGCTCCACAGGTACGGCGTCACACCGCCCACAGCCTGAAGCTGACTTTCGAGTGCCTGGGTGACATAGACAGGGCCTACCGTCGCACTCGTGATTGTCACTTCGCCCAGCGGATATATGACAATCGTCAGATTCTTGGTGGCGATGCGCACGTCCTTGTCCGAGTCAGTCACCACCATGGTAAAGGAATATGACCCATCAGTGGTTGGTGTTCCGGACAGGTTGCCGCTCTCGGAGAGGTAGAGCCCCGGCGGCAGAGTAGCCCCTCCGGCCTCAATTGACCACGTGTACGGAATCTTGCCGCCTATGGCCTCGAGCGTATAACTGTACGCGCTGCCCGACATGCCCGGCGGAAGCGAAGTTGTCATGATAGTCAGCGGCGTATCATCATGCTCGCCGTGGACGCAGCCGGAAATGCCGTAAGCCGCAAGCGCAACTACCGGAACCAAAAGAAGAAGCGCAATCTTCTTCAGAGCCATACTGTCTCCTCCTCGAAATCTGAATTCCCGGGGCACCGGAAACCATACCCCGAGCCTGACATCCTTCCAAGACGAGTAATTCTAATCCTGAGGCCGCACAGCGTCAATCCTTTTTTCCCTTTTTTCCGCAGAACTTCCGCATGAGGTCTGGTCTCAGCGGGAATCTGGGGAGAGGCAAGGAGATTCGGATGGATTAGATGGTGTTATCCGGAGAGTCCCGGAGTGAGCTTTGTTCACCAATTATGTGGTTTGCCCGAAACATGGATTACCTGAATGCGTTTATGCATGCAGGAGAGTGCAATCCCGGCAACACTGTTGGAAGGAGGCTGAATGTACAGCGGGGTCAGATACTGTTGGTTGGCGCTCCTGTGCCTGGTTATGGTTGTATCTGCTGTCTTGATGTTGCCTGACCTACTCGGACAGGACGCAGGTGAGTTGAAGCAACAGTTGCGGCAACTAACGCAGAGGGCGAAGCAACTGCGCTCCGAAGGTTGCGACCTCTCGGAACTGAGGCCAGTTTACGCGAAGCTGCAAAGGGCGTATCGCGACAATGACTGGGAAAAGGTGGAACAATTGCTGCAAGAGGCAAGTGCTCTACTTGACAAGATTGAGCAGTCCAAAAAGAAGCCGGAAGAAGAGCCGTCGGAGAAGGATGGTGAAAAGGAATCTCCTGCGCCACCCCTGCCTGCCGGTCTCTCTCCAGAACACAAGCAGCGCTACCTCGACATGGACAAGTGGCTGAATGAGAAGCTCGTTGAGTGGAAACCCAAAGAACACAAGCCGATGCATTTCATCGGCTTTCACCTGCCGCTCAGCGTGGGAGTGAGGGAGCAGACCAACTCGGATGATGACATGAAATTTCTGGAGATGCTGATTGAGACGGGAGCAGACATAATTTCCGTAGGCATAACAGGAAACCCGGAAGACCTCGATAAATCCCTTATTGACAGATATGACAAGGTCTTCAAGGAAGTCCGAGATAGGAAAAAGATACTGAAAATCTGGTTCAGGAGTTTCATTTACAGTGCCAAGAAGAAACCCCAAAAGGTTCTTGACGCTACTGAGTATATAATCCGGAAGTGGCATCCGGATTACTACGTGATAACCCACGAGCCGAAGTGCGAGAGCAAGGAGGCGATGGAGTACCTGAAGGAATGGGTCGGGAAAGCATGCAAGCTGGCGAAGAGCATTGACCCGAACGTGAAGACAAGCGTGACAGCAATCAACTACCGCAAGAGGCTTGACTGCATAGATTACTTCGTGGAGATACCCGAACTCGACATCATAGGTTTCGACATATACAACACCTGGGGCCTCGGCGAGGATTGTCCCGGAGGCAATGCGATTGAAGAGAAGATCAAGCTGATACATTCAAAAGGGAAGGAGAGCTGGATAGAGGAATTCTGGCTTACCACTCAATGGAACAAGGCGACCCCCGACCCGGAAGACTTATGCCCGGGCTTTAATGACCCGAACAGGGCTTCGTGGGACGCGCGATTTCTCAGAGTGATGACCTATTTCGCCCAAAAAAATAACCTCCTGGGCATAGAGCCCTGGTTTACCAGCCACTTTCTTACATATCCGGGGCATGATGAGATTTGGGAATTCGAGGGAAAGAAAAAAACAACCACGAAGCGGTATCTCAAAGACATCAGAAACGCTCTTGCCGAGGAGAAAAGAACACCCGCTTTTTATGAATTCCAGAAACTTATCGAAGAGTTCGGAAAAGACAAGAACGCCTCCAGGAAGAAAGCGCTGGAAAAGCTTTCGCAGGTAAAGGTCGCTTCACTTTACGAGAATATCACCGACCGTGTCAGGAACGTCAACGAGACTATTAAACTGTTGAAAGAAACACACACAGACTTCATATTCCGGGGTTTCTGGAGGTGGTCACCGTGTCTTGAATCTCCCGATGATATTCCTCCTGAACTGCTTGAACTTGTGAAGGACAGAAACCTCAATGCAAAACAGATTTCTGAAGCTGTTAGAAAGAGCGGTCACTATTACGGACAACTCAAGAAACACATATCGGCAATAAAGAAGGAGATACCGGCTATCCTGTTCTGTGGCGCAATTCCGGCTCAGAGAGTCTGCCGCATTGAGCGCAATCCAATAACGGGCAAAATATTGGGCGAAGAAGAAACCTGGAAAATGGCACTCGACCCGCAAAAGTGGAAAATGAAACGTGATGGCAAGCCCGT
>DAOVDS010000256.1 GCA_030669415.1 bacterium | reverse complement strand
GGTGTGCCGCTGCTGTCTGACCGGGCTACCTGTTAAGCTTGCCGTCGGTAACAGTATCCCACGTATCCCCGGGCTTGAGCTTGACCTCATTTACCGCACCGCTCTTGTGGCACACGTGGATAGAATCCCTGTGCCCCTGCTCGTCCTCGCCGTACCAGTGCGCGTCTGCAGCAATCATGGTGCGGGAGGGAGCGGCTGCTGAAGTCGGCCTGGCCGCATACGCGTAACTCACGTTTTCGGGAGTTAGCGTGAAATCCCCGTCATTGTAGTCTGCCTCTCGCTGCGTACATGCGGGGCAGAGAAATATCCTGGGCTCATCAATAAGCCCGTGCTCGACGAGAAGCTGGAATGCGGCGGCCGGCTCCGGGTCGTCGCTCCAGGGATAGGTGCCGTGGTCGTTGCTGTAGTGGAGCGCGGCAAACCCTATCTGGCGCAGGTTGTTTATGCAGGGGACTTTGTACGGGTCTATGCTGGTTATGTAAGATATTATTATGCCGGCAAGAATGCTGATAATCCCCATAACAACCAGCAGCTCAATCAGGGTGAAACCGCCACTTTTAGCGTTGGATGCTCGCTTTGCCATGGCAACCCCCTTTCCAAGTTGTGAACTTACTCACCCAAGGCTCATATCCTCCTTCCTCCGGTACGAGGCCCGGTCGATGTTGCAGCGGCACCCGCCCCCGCGAGTTCCTGCGGTTCCCGGCGGCGCAAGAGGGTGCAAACCACCCTCTCACTCAAGTATAGCACAAGATTGCATATTTGTCAAAGTGACGGCACACCGGAGGTGGAAAAAAGCGGGAGAGTGTTAAGGCGTACCGTCTGCAAGTTCTTGCCACACAAGGAGTTAGAGCACCACCCCCTTGCGAATTTGCTTGAACAACGGCCGTCAAGCGGACATTCCCTGGACACAAACGGAAGCTCGGCGAACCCAAAGGGCCGCCCAAGACAAGAATCTCTGCACTTATGGAGAAGTGTCGATAGTCACGCACATTGGCCTTGCGAGGGTTCTCTCGTATATTTGTGCCTTTCTCTTGACATTTATCGCCAAATGCATATGATTGAGCACATGCAAAAACGCAAGGAAATGACTCAGCAGATACTGGAACTCGCCCGCAATTCGGGGGTTGTGAGTACCCGCGAAGTGCGGTCTCTCTCCTTAGGACTCGTCTTTGATTGGAGTGTTCCAGTCGCCAAGGAACACATCCAACCCGACCGGTGACGCCTTGCGATAGGTCTCTTCCAGCGCGGGCAGGAAGACTTCCTCGCCGCGCCAGAATGGGAAGCTGCCGAGCCGTTTGGGCAGGGACGCGGCGACCGGCGGGACGCGAACTTCGCCAAAGGAGTCCTCCTGTGCCTTGCTCTCGCCCCAGAATGAAACAGGCTCAACCGGCAGGGGCTCCGGTGGAGAAGTTTCTTCCTCCAGTTCGGGTGCAGCCTCTTCCGGCTCCTGGGCTTCTGCAGCCGCGCCAACACCGATCAAGCCAATCAGTTTCTCACGCTCCATGCCGCGCAGCTTGAAGATAAGGAACGGGTCGCGGTCGAACTCCTCGCCCAGCAAATAGTAGACCGCGGCGATGTGCTTGCAGGGATTCGACCAGTCCGGGCACGAGCAGTCAGTCTGCAGGTCCCGGCTCTTCGTTGGGAAGAGCGAGAGGCCGGCGCTGTTGAAAGCGTCCTCGATGTCTTCCGGCATTTCGCCCGCAAGGAGCTTTGCGGCAAAGAGGGCTTGCTCGCCAAGCGACCCGGCCAGCTTCTTCCAGTTCGCCTTTGAGATTGTCTTGACTTTAATAGTCACGCTGTAAGGCCTGCGTCGAGTGCCTTGAACCTTCGCCTTTACCACGCCTTTTGAGATGTCTATGGACGTGACCTGGCCCTGGCGGGCATAGGACCTGCCGCGCCCCAGGCGGGCGCCGATATTGAAGCTCTCGAGCACTGAAATCCACCGCTTCGCCCACCACTGCCTGGCGAACGCGCCGCGCCTGGACTGCGACTTTATGCCGCCCTTCGCCTTGCGCGGCACAGCGGGCGGGAAGTAAGGGAAGTAGTCATAATATCGCCGTGACACAGCGGCCTCCTCCCTAAGATGAAGTCTTGCCGTCAACAATCGGGTTGCCCTGGGTGGCAGCGCGACAATACAACACTACAGAGTTCTGCGACTCCAGAGCCTTCGGGTTGAACGCAAACTCTTCATGCTGCCGGAGGAATCGCACTTCTCCGCAACCCGGCACGCGGCACCTGTCTTTATCCTTCGGGCATTTGGCAAAGGCGCATAGTCTGCCCATATAGCGGTCAGTCACCGGTTCCATAATGAAGACATCCACCTGGTGGTGTGCGACGCCAATGTCTTTTTCCTCAAGAAGTTCATTCAGCGCCGAGCTTCTGGCCTTCTGAAGAAGCCTCAGAATCCCCAGATCATTCAACCATACTGCCAGGTCAACATCTTTGCATTCGTGAAAGACATCGATGCCTTCCCGTCTGAACTGACGGAACCGGGGCACCTCTCTCTTCAAGGGCATGGCAACCGAGCCGAACAGAACAACCTTCTCGACGGCGGGAATTCGGGCAAATGCGGCTGCAACATACTCGGCGGCAGTCTGGAACTTCTTCTGGTACCAGAGCATTGATTCATCCTGCTCCTTGATGTCCTTACTACTCAGCATCATCGCCACCTATTCAGCCACCGCTTCCTTCCTCAGCGCGAAGAGTTCTTTGAGCTGGTCGTTTGAGAACTCAGTGAGCCACTTCTCGCCCGTCCCGACAACCGATGCCGCGACTTCCTTCTTGCGCTCAATCATCTCGTCTATCTTCTCTTCCAAGGTTCCCACGCAGAGGAACTTGTGGACCTGGACGTTCCTGGTCTGCCCGATGCGAAACGCCCGGTCGGTTGCCTGGTTTTCTACCGCCGGGTTCCACCACCTGTCGAAGTGGAACACGTGATTGGCTCGTGTGAGGTTCAGGCCGGTGCCGCCCGCCTTGAGCGACAGGATAAAGATGTGTGGCCCGCCATTGTCGGACTGAAAGCTCTCAATCATGAGTTCCCGCTTCTTCCTCGGAACTCCGCCGTAAAGGAAGAACACCTCCCGCCCGAACGTTTCCTGAATGTGGCGCTTGAGTATTCCACCCATCTCGGCGAACTGCGAGAATATCAGCGCCCTGTCATCCACCTTGATTATTTCCTCGAGCATTTCTGTCAGCCGGGCCAGCTTGCCCGAACGCCCGGGGATTGGGGAGTTGTCGCCCAGAAACTGCGTCGGATGGTTGCATACCTGCTTGAGCTTCGAGAGCGTGGCGAGGATGATCCCCTTGCGACCGATGCCCTCAGCGGAATTCAGACCTTCCGAGGCATTCTTGACCACCGCCGCATAGAGCGAGGCCTGCTCTTTCGTCAGCGTGCAGAAGACCTTCATCTCCATCTTTTCGGGCAGGTCGCTTATGATGGACTTGTCGGTCTTCATCCTGCGCAGGACAAATGGGCCTGTTATGCGCTTCAACCGCTTCGCCGCCTGCGGGTCGCGGCCAGCCTGGATGGGGATAAAGAACTTCTTCTTGAACTGCGTTTGCGAGCCGAGGAATCCGGGGTTCAGGAACTCCATGATAGACCACAGGTCGCCGACGTTGTTCTCCACCGGCGTACCGGTGAGCGCAAGCCGGTAATCACTCTTGAGCGAACGGGCCGCCTTCGACTGCCTGGTCTCTGGGTTCTTGATGTTCTGCGCCTCATCAAGAATCACGCCTGCCCAGTCTGTCTGCTTCAGGCTGTCGAAGTCCCGGTGCAGCAGCGCGTAGCTGGAGATAACAATGGCGTGCTTCCCGGCCTTCTTCTTGAACGCGGAGCCTCTGGCCCGCTTCGGGCCGTGGTGCACCATGACGGGCAGCTCAGGCGTAAAGCGTTGCGCTTCCTTTCCCCAGTTGGCTACAACGGATGTAGGACAAATAATCAGCACCGGGCGCTTGCCGTCAGAGTGCCAGTCCCGCTGGATTAGCGCGAGCGCCTGGATAGTCTTGCCCAGGCCCATGTCGTCCGCAAGGCAGGCACCCAGTCCCCATCGGCCCAGGAACGAAAGCCACGAGTAACCTCGCAACTGGTACGGCCGCAGCGTTCCTGAAAATTCCTGTGGCACAGGGAGCTGGTCTAACTTAACCCGGCCATCCAGTTGCTTAAGAAGCTTTCCTATCCAGCCGGTCGCTTCAAGGCCGCCGAACTCGAACCCGGCGGCTGCTTCTTTCGCGCCCAGCGCCATCTGGACAACATCCCGAACCGTGGCCTCACTCGAGTCTTTCGCCTTCCAGAAATCAATCGCAGTCTGAATCTCCTCGGCGGTCATCTGAACCCACTGGCCGCGCACCTGGACAAGCGGTGCCTTCAGCTTCGCCAGCGCCTCCAACTCCTCGATGGTCAGCTTCTCCTTGCCGAGCGCCACCTCCCAGTCGAACCGGATAATGCTCCCAAGCGAAAGCCCGCCACCGCCCTGCATCTTCGGGCTTCTTATGTTGGCCCGGACACTCAGCCGCAGCTTTGTTCCCTTCCGCGTCCACCACGCTGGCAGCATTACACCGAAGCCCGACTGCTCAAGCAGGAGCGACTTTTCCGTGAGGAAATCATACGCACCTGTTGCATCGAGTTCGTAACCGCCCGGCGCCGGAGCCTTCAGACTGGCCTCTACGTGTGGACACAGGCCCGACGCCTGTCCCAACGAGGTTAGTAGATACTCGCGTGGCTTGAACCCGCCGCGCTTCAGAATCGCTTTCTTGCGGCCCCTGGGGGTCCATGCATCCCTGGCAGGGATCAGAAGACTCGGATCATCACTGGCCTGAAGCAGGTAGCAGACCTCCCATGTCCCGTGTCCCGGCTGCATTTCGCGGATAGTATCTCCGTCTACCTGTGGCTCCTCCAGACGGAAGCATAACCTGAAAGGAACCGAAGTCGTTACTGACACAGGCCGGCGCCAACTGCGAATCTGTGCGGCGAGCCTGGCCAGTTCCGACGCATCCGCTTCCATCTCGCCATCAGCCGACCTCAGTGCGTGTAGCCACTGGTCGTGAACGCTGTCAAATGCCCGTGCCTTCTTCTTGCGCTTGCGCCGAAACCCAGAAGCAGCGGGTTTATCCGAAAGTGATAGGCGGACCAGGTAATCCACAATTCCACAGACGAAGTCCGTCAGTACGGACCGCGAAGATACCTCCGGTGCTGAGGAACTTTCGGGGACGAGTGCGCGACAGGCCGCTGGCATCGACGCGGCAAGCTTTGTCAACGTGTCGACATCTTCTCCAGAGAAAACCGGCTCCCAGCAGGCGCGGTACTTTCCGTCCTTCTCCTTCATGCCGGGCAGAAACTTTTGTTTCGCAACAAGCGCACCGGCGAAACGCATAGTCTCGACCCAGAAGGTCAAATCATCACCAACAACCACGCCAGGCACCAGCGTTTGCCTGCCCACGCAGGCGCATAGCAGTTCAACAAGCTGTTGGTTGTCCAGCCAAAACGCCGTTACAACCCACGGCGCCAGGATAGCCTTGGCGCGCGACGTGGGAGGATTGGCAATAAGAGGACTCGACGCAATTGGCTCGTCGCCTTTCGTTGGCAGCCAGACAAGCATCCTGCCAGTGCGTTTCTCTTTGACCGTAAGACGCACACCGGCTTCGGTAAGAGCCTTAATCAGGTTCTCTCGTCCGGCGTCGTAAGGAAGCGGCTTTGCAAGAGTGTTCCTTATCTTTTGCCCCCGCCGACCGGAATGGCGTGTCTTCGCCTCAGCGGGGCTCTCGCCCCACAGAAAGAGGTAGCTTCCCCAGAATCCCGCATGCAGTACAATCACAGGATGACGCCCTCCGTCTTCCAGCGGTTTTTTGGAAGGATAGTTCAGAAGCAATGTGCAGTCAAGGAGGTCTTTGTGATTAAACACGTGTGTGGGCCGATGCTCGCTTCATACTGCGCCGTCATCTTTCCACTTCGTGGAAAGCCGGGGGAGCGAAACGGGAGGCAGGCAAGACCGGGGAATTCTTTCAATTGTCCGAACCAAGTGTGTAGTTCCGAGGGCCTGTCGAAGACCATTTCCTGATATGGGAACTTGTATGAGAACCTGGTACTCACGATTGCCGCAATTCCCGCAGAGCAGTTGTGTGGAGAGGTGGGGCAGCCATTTCGCCAGGACATCTTTCTACGAAGTAGAAAGGCGAGTGAGCCAAAGCGGAGTCATGAAAACCCCGGCGATTTTCTCGACATGCCCACCCGGGCGTGTCAATACACCTTGCCGGCGGCGATGTTATTCTCCCGCGAGCCAATTCAGATATG
>DAOVDS010000093.1 GCA_030669415.1 bacterium | reverse complement strand
AATCACCACGTAGGAGTTCGTACTTGGCTCCTTGGCCAATATATCGATATCGCCAACATCTGTTGGATACTGTTGGCCATTGGCACCTTCAGGGTCGATGTACAACTCCAGCTCGCGGCCGAATATCTTGTCGAAGTTCGTAACTATGAACTCTTCTAGGTACTTCTCCAAAACGAACTCGTGGGATTCTTCCGGCCCCGCGACTTTCGACTCGCTGCCTGTCTCCAGCAGAGACCCATATTTCTCTTCTGGTATTTCATACATGGTGGAGAAAGAGAATACTATTTTACCGAAGTCTATCCGGTTCCCATCCCATTTGACTGGAATGAAATTGGGATAGATGCGGTCAGTGAGTCCGGCAACTCTTTCCTTTCCCTTCTCTTGGTCGTAGAAAGCCCCGCCAGTAACTGTTCCAACGCTTTCAGCTATCTTTCTGCCGCGGCGAGCAATGATGATGTCTCCAGGAGATATCTCATGATAGAATTTCCATAGTGTGTTGATGTCTTTCGTGTTGCGCTTCCCGTAAGTCTCCTCGTACTTCGTTTCCAGTTCAGCTCTGCTCAACGAGGATATGTCTCCGAGTTGCCTCCAGCCTACTGCTATAGTTCCATTGTTGAGATCGTATTCCCACGCTTTGTCGAAAATCTGTGGATACGCCGAATCATAAACACCTATTACCCAATATCTCTTTGCCATGGCAGTGTCACCTTCTCAAAAAGCTCGGTTGGTTGTCTCCTTTTTTGCAGTGTTTCTTCTGACAGCGTTTGGGGTGTTTCTCTCCCAGAAGACGCCGTCTGCATATCCCTGGATGGAATCGTCCTCTTCGACGAGCGTCAGCCTTTTCTGGGCGTAGAGGCAGTATTCCTCGTCAATTTCAACCATGACGAAGTTCCTTCGCAGTTTTTTGGCGACAACTCCGCTGGTTCCTACCCCTGCAAACGGGTCAAAGACGACATCACCCTCCCTGGAACTGGCAAGAATGACCTTGGCCAGGAGTTTCTCAGGTTTCTGAGTGGGATGGGGCGTATTCTCCTGCATTGACCAGAAAGGTATTGTTATGTTACTCCAGACATTGGAGGCATGGGTCAGCCTGTATTTTCCGCTGTGTTCTTCAGTCCAGTCCTTCGGCTCCCCGCTTTCTCGGTACGGGGCAATTACCTTTCTCTTCAGCTTCACTGCCTGTGCATCGAAGAAGTAATCGTCTGAAACGGTGCAGAACCAAATATCTTCAGAGTTGTTCTTCCAGTTCCCCTTCGCGCCACGGCCCTTGTCCCTTTCAAATGTAATCCTGTTCCTGACAATGAAGTACTTCTCACAGACAAGCTGGAGAGCCGAGGAAGACCGCCAGTCTCCACACACATACACCGACCCGGTGGGCCTCAACAGTCTGACCATTTCCTTGAGCCAGGAGTCAACCCAGTCCATGTATTCGGATGTCCCGGTCTGCTTGAAGGTGCGCCCGTTGAAGGTCTTTGTCAGGTTGTAAGGCGGGTCAACAAAAAGCAAATCCACGAAGCCCGACGGGAGAAAGCTCACAGCTTCAAAGACATCTTGATTAATCACCTTGTTGAGGATTCGCTCTTGCGTAACGGGCCCTGTGGCCCGCAGGAGTTCTTGCCGGTATTTCTGTTTTTCTTTCTCAGACAGTGTCAGGGTCCGATTGCGAGGCGCCCTTTTCATGGCTCATCCCGGGGCAAAAGTGACACATTCATGGGCAAGTATCCCGAAAAACGACTCCAGTGTCAAGCTGTAAACTGCGGCACCATTGACCAGCCGCAGCACACTCAAGTAACAAACGGCGCGGGTGCGCCGCAGTGGGTGCAGGATGAGCCGGCGAGGCCGGCGGTGTCGATGTGGTAGCCTGAGCGGCTGACAAGGACATTGCCGCAGCCCTGGCACTTCGTGTCGCTGCCGGTCTTGCTCCAGACATTGCCGAGATAGGCGTGCTTGAGCTTCTCGCTCACCAGGGACAGAGCGCGTTCCATCGTTTCATGCGGTGTCGCGGGTGCGCTGAACTTGTACTGCGGGTGGTAGGCGCTCAGGTGCACCGGCGTGCCGGGGCCGAGATTGTCGTGAATCCAGTCGCGCAGCTTCGTGAAGTTCTCGTCCGAGTCGTTTTCGCCGGTGACTATCAGGTTGGTGACCTCCACGTGCACACCGGCCTGCTTCATCCTTACGCAGGTGTCAAGCACGGGTTTCAGCCTGGCTCTGCAATGTTTGATGTAAAACGCCTCTTCAATGGATTTTATGTCAACGTTGGCGGCATCGAGGTTTGGCAGGAGGTCTTTGAGCGGTTCCGGGTTGACGTAGCCGTTGGTGACGGCGACGTTTTTGAGCCCTTGGGCGCGGGCGAGTGCCGCGGTCTCCAGCATGAACTCCATCCATATCATCGGCTCATTGTAGGTGTATGCAATGCCGATTGAGCCGGCACTCCTGGCGGCGCTGACGACTTCTTCCGCGGTTACCTCGCGGGTTTACGGGCGGCCCTGGGAGATTTCGGAGTTCTGGCACCACGGGCACCTGAAGCTGCAGCCGAATGTGCCGACCGAGAGAATCTGGCTGCCGGGGTGGAAGTGGTAAAGGGGCTTTTTCTCGATGGGGTCCATGGCCATGGAAGTCATACGGGCGTAGTTGAGCGTGTAGAGCTTGTCGCCTTTGCGCTCGCGGGCGTTGCAGAGCCCCACGCCCCCGTCGGCAAGCTTGCAGACGTGCGGGCACAGGACGCAGGCAAGGCGGCCGTCTGAGCGGGTTTTCCAGTAGCTGGCTTCTCTCATTTTTGCCGCCCTCCGGGCGGCGTTTCGAGTTTCGAGTTTCGAGTCTCGAATTTCCCCCGGCGCGGCGCTTCGCCGCGCACGCAGCAGGCCTGTACGTACTCGGCGCATTCGGCCGCGAGAGCCTTGAGCTCGTCGCGGCTGAATGACTGGTAGTTGTTGAGAGTCGGGTCGAGGCAGGAGCCGCCCTTGAACTCCTGGAGGACGTACGCCCTGGCGCCGTCTATGGTGCGGGCGATGTTGATAATATCGCTCTTGTCCAGAAAGAAGGAGCAGACCGTAGTTCTGAACTCATGGTCAACTTCGCCCTTCTGGAGCAGAGCGATTGACTTCCCGATAGCCGCCAGGTCGACATCCACGCCGGCGACCGCGCGGTAGGTATCGTCCACAGGCGCCTTCACATCCATCGCGATGAAGTCCACAAGCCGCTTGTCGACAAGTGATTCAAGCACCTCGGGGTAGGCGCCGTTCGTGTCAATCTTGACCGCCATATCAAGCTGCTTGAACTCGGAGCAGAGCGATTCTATTTCGGCGTGCATTGTCGGCTCGCCGCCGCAGATTACCACGCCATCTATCCAGTCTTTCTGCTCCCTGAGGTAGTCGCGCACCGCGTAGAACGGGATGGATTCGAGCGTGCTGGGGTTGAGCACCAGGTGTGCGGAGTGACACATGGGGCAGCGGAAGTTGCAGCCGGGGAGGAATATTTCCGAGGCTATCTTCCCTTCCCAGTCGATAAGCGTCTGGTTGATGAAGCCCTTTATCTGTGGCAGCATACGCCCTAACTAATCCTCGAAGAAAGCTCTTCCGGGGGCGGCACCACACCGTCCCAGCGGGCGACGTTCTTGCCGTTATCGTGGACAATCGTGGTCGGGATGGAGCGCACGTCGTTGAAGGCACCCTCAGCGAGACCGTCCACCGTGTCCATGTCGTAGTAGACCTGCTTCACGGAGCCGACGATACCGTTTTCCACCAGGAAATCACTGACACTTCTCTGGGCCTGCTTGCAGTTCGGGCATTGCTCGCGCCCAAATACCCAAATCTCCACTCTCTTAACCTCCTCCGAACATTTCGGACGCAGATGGTTGGCCGGTTTCAGAACCTTCTTTATCTTCTTCACTTTCTTCTGTTGGCACCTGGGATTCTATCTCATCGAGGAGCTCGAGCGCCCGCTTGAGGTCAAGAGGCTGCCCCACGACATCGAAGTCGAGGCGGGGGAATTCCTGCTCGATGCGGTGCTTGGCCGCCGTTATCGCAAGCTCGGAGTTGTCTATTCCCAGCCACTTGCGGCCGAGCTTGTGCGCGGCGACCAGCGTCGTGGCGCTCCCGCAGTACGGGTCAAGCACCACATCGGACTTGTTCGAGGAGGCGGCTACGATACGCCGCAGCAGTGCGAGCGGCTTCTGCGTCGGATAGCCGGTCCGCTCCCCGGACATGGGGTTTACCATGGGTATGTCCCAGACGTCATCTGCGGGAGTTCCGCCGGGATGGGGCATGTACTTCTTCCCCGCCGCCGAGACTATCCCCGACCTGGCGTAGCCGGAGGTCTCCTTGTAGGGCCCGCGGATGGCATCGATGTTGAAGGTGTAGTCGCCGGACTTGGTGTAGAAGAGGATGATGTCATGCTTCCGGGAGAAGTAGCTCTTGGCGCGCCCGCCGCCTGTGTAGTGCCAGACAATCTGGTTTCTGAAGTTGGACTCGCCGAAGAGAGCGTCGCAGATAATGCGCAGGTAGTGTGCCGCTCTGCGGTCGCAGTGCAGGTAGAGGGAGCCTGTCGGGCGAAGTGTGCGGTAAAGCTCGCAGAGCCGCTCGGTCACCGAAACCAGGTACGCCATCATGCTGTTTGATGCGAGCACCGTACGCAGGCCCGCGAGCGCGGCGTGCAGCTCTTCGCCGAACTGGCTGGTGAGCCGCTTGTATCCCTCCTTCGCCCGCGCGTCCCATTCCCACCTGTCAGCGAAGGCGACTGCCCGTGCCTCGACCTCATCGCCCCTGCTGTCGCGGAAGGTGAAGGAGTGGAGGCGGTTCGTGGCGAACGGAGGGTCCAGATAAATGAGGTCCACCTTCTCGTCGGGCACCGCCTTGTGCAGGACCTGCAGGTTGTCGCCGTAGTACAGGACGCTCGTGCGCAACTCTCTCCTCACTCTTCCCGTCGGGGCTCTCTTGCGAGGGTGCCCCGCCTACACGACAGCGTAGTTCCCGCGCCTGCGGTCGGCAAGCTCCCCGAGCTTCGACTTGTTCCAGTTGTCGACGCGGCTGAAATAGCCCACGATTCTCGCTATTCCGTATACGTCGGGTGATTTGCAGAATTCGCATTCCTTCCTGAGCCCGCGCCCGCTGCGGTTGCAGTTGTTGCATACGGTGAACTCGGGCGAGATGGTAAGCTGTGCCGCGTCTGTGTTGCGGAAGGTCTTCTCCACCAGGTTGAGGATGGAGTCGGGGTGCGGCCTCGACTCGCCGACGAAAGCATGCAGGATAGCGCCCGACTCTATCATGGCGTGGAACTTCGACTGTATCTGAATACGCCGCAGCAGGTCCACCGGCGCGTCTGCGCGCAGGTGTATCGAGTTGGTGTAGTATACCTCGTCGCGCTCCTTGTCGCCCCGGACGTAGCGCTCGGCCTCGGGGAAGCTGCGCATATCCACCTTTGCAAGCCTGCGGCTGGCGCTTTCGGCGGGCGATTCTTCGAGGCTGATTTTGAGCCCGTGCTGCTTGCCGAAGTCTTTCGCCTTGAAGTACATGTGAGAGATAATTTTAAGCCCCAGCTTGAGCGGTTCCGGGCCCTCGTGCAGCTCCTTGCCGCAGAGCCGCTCTACTACCTCGTTGAGCCCGATGAGCCCGATTATGTAGGTGGCCTTGTCAAGGTCCACGTATGGGCGCCCATCCTCGGCCTCTTTTCCAATCTGCCAGAGCGGCATTTCCGGTGAGGACATGAGCTTCTTGATGAAGCTGCGCTTCTGCAGGTGCGCCTGCACGGCCAGCTCCATCATCTTGTCCACTTCCTCGAAGAACGCCTCCACATTGCCGTTGGACCTGTACGCGCACTGCGGCATGTTTATCGTCACATTCTGGAACCCGCAGAAACGCATGGACTCCAGGTGCTTGAGCATGTGCGAGTCCTCAATCGTGGTGCGCAGCCGGCAGCATGCCGAGAGAGTCACCTCATCGCGGTCGAAGACGAAGTAGGGAGTGCCATTCTCGCTCGCTATCTGGCAGGCGTGGCGCAGGAGTTCGAGCTGGCGCGGGTCGGCGAAGGTGTCATCGTTCACGTGGAGGTCGCACTTGGGGAAGGCGAACACGTGCCCGTACTTGTCGCCCTCGAACCACACATCAAGCATGGCGCGTGCGAATTCCATCGCCGTTTCCTCGTAGTCGCCGTAAGTCCTACCCGTCTCCTTCCCGCCCGGCCCGATGGCCGCATTGTTCTTCAGGTAGCCCGGCACCCCGGTGTGGATGTTGAAGTCCAGGAACAGTGTCTGGCCCCCGCGCGAGAAGGCGTTCTGCGAGCCGGAGAATATCAGGTGCTGCGCCTCCTGCTTCATCTGCTCGAAGCTCATGCCCTCGACGTACGGGGCGTAGAGTATGTTTATGTAACCCACCCCCAGCGCACCGGCGTAGAACGCCTGCATCGACGCCAGGAACGTGTTCAGATGCCCCGTGAGCGTGCGCGCGTGCTTGGCCGGCGCGGACCGGGTATCCAGGTTGTTGAGCTGCAGCCCGAATTTCTTGATGTACTCGAGCGAGTGCGACGAGCAGTAGACCCGCGTGGGATAGCCCAGGTCATGGACGTGTATCTTCGCCCTCAGGTGCGCATCCGCCACTTCCTGCGAAAAGACGTCGCGCAGCGCGTACTGCTTGAGCGTGTTCTCCGCGATTGCCAGGTTAATCGCCTCGGGGTTGTTCGACGATATGTTCGAGTTCTCCTTCGACTTGGACATGATAAGCTCTTCGACATCGTACTTGGGCATGCCCAGCACGCCCTGGCGGGCAAGCTGCCTGTTCAGGTTGCGCTCGAAAAGCTCGTTGTCCACAAGCTCGCGTATCAGCGCCGTGGAAATGCGCGTCAGCCCGGCGGCGAAGACGCGTTTCTCCACCGCGCCGGCTATGTCCGCCGCGACAGCGTGGTCGAGGTCCGCCTCGACCTCCAGCGCCTTCGCTATCTTCCCCTTGGACCACGTGCTCAACTCGTCCTTGGTGACGGGGTCAACCAGCAGAGAGGTATCGGTCGATGAGCCGTTGGTCACGACACGCTTTCGTACCCTCGTGCTCTCGCGGATTCTCGTCCTCTTCTCACGGTAGAGGATATATGCTTTGGCAGTCTTCGCGTGGCCTGTCTCGATAAGCACCTTCTCCACCATGTCCTGGATATCTTCTATGGTGGGGATTCTCTCATTATCGTACTGCTTCTCCAGGAACAGCGTGACAACGCCTGAGAGCTCCTCTGACAGGAAACGGTCCTCGCCACCTACGGACAGCGCCGCCTTGTAGATGGCGTCAGCTATCTTTACCTCATTGAACGGAACCAGCCGTCCATCCCTCTTGCGGACAAGCTCAACTTTTACCATTCTCCTTGGCCCCCTCCGAAGCTTTCTTCGTTATGTTCTCAATCTCCTTGACAAACTCCGTTATGTCCTGGAAGTTGCGGTACACCGAGGCAAACCGCACATAAGCAACGTGGTCCAGGTCATGCAGGTAGTTTATTATCTTCTCGCCGATTGCTTTCGTCGGAACCTCGCGGTCGTAAACCTCGCTCAGGTCGCGCTCGACCTCGTTAACAATCTCCTCGAGCCTCTCAGTGCTCACCGGCCGCTTGTGGCACGCCCTCTTGAGCCCTTCAACCAGTTTCTTCCTGTCAAAATCCACTCGCGAGCCATCTTTCTTTATCACGCGCAATGGGCTCTTCTCCACCCGCTCATACGTGGTGAATCGCCGCCCGCAGTTGTGGCACTTCCGACGCCTGCGTATCACAAACCCCTGCCCCGAAGAGCGCGAGTCCACCACCCTGTCATCATCAATCTTGCAGAACGGACAGCGCAACTCCACCTCCGGACAGTCGGGAAAGGGGGCAAAAAAAGCCCTTCTACTCGCAAAAGGCTTTGCAGTGGCAGTACTTGGGTTGCTTGACTACGCTATATATCCCGTAACCACCGGGCGCAATATACTACATATAGAACCTTCTGTCAAAACATTTTTTGCACAAAATTTTGCCGATAATGTAACTCCTGAGCATCATTGCCCTTAGGATGAGAACTTTTTTTCGCCCAGCTCAATCACTTCTACCCCGGCGTCCTTCAGAAGCTCCGCGGCCAGCTCGTCAGGATATCCCCCACCGGTGTAAACTCTTTTGACGCCTACATTTATGAGCATCTTGGCGCACACGCTGCACGGGCTGCTCGTGCAATACAGCGTCGCACCCTCCACACGCACCCCGTGGATAGCCGCCTGCAGCAAGGCGTTCATCTCCGCATGAAGCCCCCGGCAAAGCTCGTGGCGCTCTCCGGATGGCACATTGAGCTCATCGCGCAGGCAGCCTATGTCTTCGCAGTGCGGCAGTCCGCTCGGCGCCCCGTTGTAACCTGTTGTGAGTATTCGCCTTTCGCGTACAAGCACAGCCCCGACCTTGCGCCTCACACACGTGGCCCTCGTCGCCACTACCTGCGCTATCTTCATGAAGTACTCATCCCAGCTTGGTCTGCCCAACTCCGGTTCCTCCACTGATGAAGGCATTCTACGGCATGGTTCAAATCCTCCTGTTCCGGGGACACAATCCATAATTCCTCGCGGGAAGGACCCCAAATCCGTGAGGAAGCCCCGCCGCTGTGCGGCGGGGTTTAACCCCGGGTCATAGACCCGGGGCTTCTGTCACCCGTGTTTGAACCATGCCCATTTTACGCCTTCCGGCTGTCTTTTTCAACTCACAACGGCAGATGCGGGCAATTTACCCGATTTTTCGCACAAATGAGAGGTGACTGCGCCGTCTGCGCCACGCGAAGCGCATCCGCAGCCTGATTTGCGTGGCAGGAAGTATCTTCTTCCACCCTTGCGGAAAGTCCGCTAACATCCTTTCAGTCACGCTCTTGACAGAGTAGATGCGGCCTGTTAGAGTATGCGCTTGCGGAAGGCAGGGGGCGCAGTACACGAGGGCCCGCACATGGGTTTTTGAGGAACCGGCAGCATCTGAAAGCGAGGCACACGATGGGCATATCAGCGAAGATTGAGAAGTTCATGGAGGAGAGCTCCTGGATTCGCAAGATGTTCGAGGAAGGGCTGCGCATGAAGGAGGAGCTGGGCGCCGAAAACGTAGCGGACTTCACGCTGGGCAACCCCGTAATGGAGCCGCCAAAAGCATTCCAGGACAAGCTCCTCGAGGCTGTCACAAAGCCCGAGCCGGGCATGCACCGGTACATGCCCAACGCGGGCTATGAGTTCTGCCGTGATGCCGTCTCGCGCTACTACCAGAATGAGACTGACCTGCCGGTTGACGCGAAGCACGTGGTTATGACGGTCGGCGCGGCAGGCGCGCTCAACGTAATTCTGAAATCAATACTCGACCCAGGCGATGAAGTCGTCATCTTCTCGCCCTACTTCGTCGAGTACATGTTCTACGTGGACAACCACGGCGGCAAGGTCGTGGTTGTTGATACCAACGATGACTTCAGCATAAATGTGAGCCGCGTCGAAGCCGCAATCACCGACAAGACCAAGGCTGTCCTGATAAACTCGCCCAACAACCCGACAGGCGTAGTCTACGGCGAGTACACGCTCAAGTCCCTTTGCGGCGTGCTCAAGCGCAAGCAGGAGGAGCTGGGCAAGACCATCTTCCTCATTAACGACGACCCGTACCGCAAGATAGTCTTTGATGGCAACAAGAGCTCCTCGATTCTGCCGCTCTACGAGAACTCGATTGTCGCAACCTCTCACTCCAAGGACCTGGCAGTGCCGGGCGAGCGAATCGGGCACATCGCCGTGAACCCCAACTGCGCAGATGTGGAAAAGCTCATGCCCGCACTGATATTCTGCAACAGGACGCTCGGGTTCGTGAACGCGCCCGCGCTCATGCAGAGGGTCGTGGCCTCGCTGCAGGAAGAGTCGGTCGATATCACCGACTACCAGAACAAACGCGACTTCCTCTACGAGAAGCTCTCCGAGATGGGCTACTCAATGGTCAAGCCGGAAGGCGCTTTCTACATCTTCCCCAAGTCGCCCTCGGAAGATGAGCTCGAGTTTGTGAACTACCTCAAGGACAAGGGAGTGCTTGTCGTGCCCGGCCGCGGGTTCGGCGCACCGGGACACTTCAGAATCTCCTACTGTATCCCAATGGAGGTGATTGAGCGCTCCCTGGCCGGGTTCAGCGATGCGGCGCGCGAGTTCGGTATGTAAATTTTACCAAACTGTGACAATAAAATGCGAATTACAGCGTCTGAATGAGCGTAAGATAGATAGAGTTGTTTGAAGACACGTGTACAAAAATCACTTTTTCTCGGGAGGCGTTTGCAATGAGACGGATGGTTTCGGGGGCGCTTGTCGCCCTGACGTTGATACTGCTGCTCGGTTCACCCGCCCGGGCGCAGGATGAGGACTTCGAGCCGGGACAGGATAATCACCTCTCCTGGGTATCGTACGACGAGGCGGTAAGCCAGGCGAAGACGAAGTACAAGCCCGTAATGCTCTACTTCTACGGGGACGAGGGAAAGGACCTCTGCAGACTGGCGGAGACCAAAATTTTCAAGAAGTCTTCTCTCAAGACACAGGCCAAGAAGTTCGCCGTCGTCAAGCTCTCTTCCGCTACCGAGGAGAAGCTCACCGACAAGTTCAGCGTGCCGCCGGGCGAGTTTACCATCATCCTTACGAACTTCCAGCTCAAGGAGATTACGAAAATCACCTCCGAGAAAGACCTCAAGAAGCTCTCCACCTTCATGAAGAAGGCCTACAAGGAGAATTCCAACCAGAGCAAGACTCTCAAGAAGGTCGCCGACTACTACAAAAAGGCCATGAAGTACAAGGACGCCAAGAGGGTGCGCGACTGCGTGAAGATTCTCGAGGCGATAGCGGCGCTGCGCGGAAAGGTGGACAGCCCCTACATCAAGAAAGCGGACGACTACCTCAAGCAACTCGAAAAAGCAGGCGCCGCGGCTCTCTCAGAGGCCGAGGGCCTTATCAACCAGGCGGAATCCAGCCTCCGCCAGGCCCAGCGCCATGGCTCCAGGCACTTCCGCCAGGAGTACCTCAACAACGCGCAGCAGAAGCTCTCGCTGATTGCGCAGAACTACCCTGTCCAGTCCCTGATGAAGAGAAGGACAAACGCGCAGGCAAGGCTGGCCCAGATATCGGCCGAGTACCAGAGGCTCATCCAGCAGGAACAGGAGCAGGACCAGGACCCGTAAATCCCGACATGCAACTCAATGCACGAGGCGCCACAACCGGCGCCTCTTCTTCTTTGCAGCCCGGCGCCGGCGCCTCAACCAAACCTGCTACTCATCTCTGCTCTTTCTGTACCATTCCTCCCATTTGTCGCAGTTCCAGCCGAAATCCTGTCCCGCAATCTCCACCAGCGCATTATGTGCGGCCCGGCGGACGTGCCTGCTGGGGTCACGGGCCAGAACGCCGATAAGGGGTTCTACAGCCTGCTTGGCTCCCAGTTTCCCCAGCATCTTCACCACCTGCGAGCGGGCATAGCCTTCAGTATTCTTAAGCACTTGCAGGAGAAAGGGCACTGCCCGCGCATCGCCGCGCCTGGCGAGCGCCCACGCGACGGCGCCTCGTACGCGGGAGGACTTGCTCTCAAGCGCTTCCAGGAGCCACGGCAGCGCGTCTGGGTGGGAGCAATCCGCAAGCGCGCGTGCGGCAGCGCCGGCTCGCCATTCGATCTCGCCCGTGAGCGCTTTGCGAAGGACCGCCCCCGCCTGCCTGTCGCCGCGGCTGAAAAGCACACCTGCCGCGGTAAGTGACGGGCCCGGAAGCTCGCCCTCGAGCACTTTCTTGAGACCGGCCAGCGCGCGTTCGCTTCCTATCCTGCCGAGCGAGACAACCGCCCTGTCCGCCACAGAGCTGTCGGGGTCTTCAAGCGCCCGCAGGAGCGCACCAACCACGCGCTTACCCTTGAAAGAGCCAAGGGCCGACGCCGCTGCAATTCGCAGCTTCTTGGAGTCATCAAGAAGCATGAGTATCAGCGCATCAGCCGCCCTGTCACCCCCGATTGCGCCCAGAGCTGCCACGACATCCAGACAGATGTCGTTTTCCCTTTCCCGCAGCAGCAGTTTCGCCAGCGGCTCAGCCGCGCGGGCATCGCCCAACTGCCCCAGTGATGATGCAGCCGCGCGCCTGGCACATTTGTATGAGTCGCCAAGCAGCGCAATAAGCGGCCCTACCGCCCGCGAGTCGCCAAGCTTCCCAAGCGAGGATGCGGCGCTGCCCCTGACATACTTGTCCTTATCTCCAAGCAGTGCAATAAGTGATTCGACTACCTGAGACCCTTTGTAGTAACCAAGCGCTTCCGCCGCGGCGCCGCGCCGGTATTTCCCTTCCAGTATCTTGAGTACAATCGGCTTTGCCTTCTCTGAGCGCATCATGCCCAGCGTTCTTAGCGCATGCCTGCTGATACACGGGTCTTTAGACTTCAAGGCTGCAATAAGCGGCTCTTCTGCATCCTTGCCGAACTTCATGAGCGCCTTGATTGCGTTCTTCGATGCGCAACTGCGAAGCAGCGGGACAAGGTAGGGAATCGCCTTCTTGCCGCCTGTTCTTACAAGCGCATCAGGCAGGTCGGCAGGTGCGCCACGACGGCTTCTCGCCAGTTCGGCAAGCGGCTCGAACGCACCCGGGTCGCCTATCCGCAGAAGCCCGCTGACAGCCTCCTCGCGCACGTAGTGATTTGGGCCTTTCAGCATCCTAACGAGCACCGGCACTGTGGCGGGCCCGCCAATTGCGCCAATTGCCCTCGCAACGTTTCTTCTGACTTCCCATTCCTTGTCGTCCGCGACCCTGACAAGCGCATCGAGCGCATCCCTGCCAGGCGCCTTCGCAAGTGCCTTCGCCGCCTCGATTCGCACCTTTGGCGCGCTGTCTCCCAGCGCCGAAATCAAAGCCTGTTTGACTTCCTTGCCCTTGCGCAGCACAAGCACCTTGAGGGCTTCAGTGCGAACCTCAGGCGCTTTATCCTCAAGTGCGCCAATAAGCGCCGAGACAGCCTGCTGGTCCTGCCTGCCCGCCCAGGTAAACTTGACAATCAGGGCGCGCACAGAGGGCTTTGCGCGCTTGTAGGCCTCAATCACTTCGTCGCGTGCTTCCTTGAGGTGACTGAGAGCAATTGCTGCCCCCATTGCTGTTACTCTTGAAGGGTGGTCAAGCGTCTCAATCAACGGCTTGACGGCGCGTGAATCCACAATCTTCTCAAAGGCGCCGGCAGCATCCGAACGGACCCGCCAGTTGGGGTCCTTGAGCGCTTCAATCAGGACGGGGACGGCGCTCTTGTCGCCAATCTCGCCAAGCGCCCAGGCAGCGGCCGTGCGCACATCGTATTCTTTGTCCCTGATAAGTGAGGACACAAGCACATCAAGTGCTTCCCTGCACTTGAAGTTGCCCAGAAGGTATGTCGCCGGCTTACGCACACGCGGGTTGGGGTTTTTCACAAGACCAAGAAGTATCTCAAGTGGCGGCGGGTCGCAGTTGCTATTGCGCATGTTCCACAACACAGTTCCCTTTATACACGGCTTTCCTGTCCTTAGCGCCTCAAAAAGAACGCGCCTGCCTTCGTGCCCTCTTTTAAGAAGTGCGCTGGCCGCATACCCGCGCGGCGAATGCTTGCCTGCGTCGTGCAGTATGGCCGCAAGCTCGGGAATCGTCTTCTTGCTCATTATTCTCCTGAGCGC
>DAOVDS010000280.1 GCA_030669415.1 bacterium | reverse complement strand
CCGCACGTACGGTTCTGTGAGGGGCATTGAAGTCTCCTTACATGGTTGAATCTTGTGACACTCTTGAGACCGAAAGGGAAGAGTAACAGGGAACACAAAGTATACCTAACGAAGGAGACCATATTATGTCTACTCGACAGTATTCGCTCCTTCTCATTCTGCCGGCGCTTCAGGAGGTGCTCGCCAGCGACTTCCGGCTGCTCAAGTACGCGCTCTTCCCGCCCCTGGGCCTGTTGTCCATCGCAGGGATGACGCCGGATAACTACCGCATCGTCGTGCGCGACGAACACGTGGAGCCGGTCGAGCTGGACGAGCACTTCGACCTGGTGGCCATGAGCGTCTACGTATCGTCGGCGAACCGCGCCTACCAGCTTGCGGACTTCTACCGCCGCCGCGGCGCCAGGATAGTGCTCGGCGGTATCCACCCGACCACCCGGCCGATGGAGGCTGCGCGGCACGCGGATGCCCTGTGCCTGGGTCCGGCGGAAACGGCGTGGCCCCAGATACTGCGCGATTTCGAGGCGGGTGCTCTGAAGAGGTTCTACCGGGGGAAGCGCGAGGGCTCGGCCGCGCTTGCGGGGCCTGCCAGGCGCGACCTGATGAACCAGAAGGCGTACCTCGTGCGCCAGACCATGGTGCCGACGCGGGGTTGCCCCAACTCCTGCGACTTCTGCTATAAAACGAGCTTCTGGGGAAAGCACTTCTACGAGCGCAGCACCCTTGCCCAGATTGAGCGCGAGCTTGCCTCGTTCGACACCAAGTTTGTCTTCTTCCTTGACGACAACTTCCTGGCCGACAGGCGCTGGGCGCGGCGGGTATTCCGGCTGCTACGCGACTACGGCATTACCTGGCAGGCTTCCGCCTCGCTCGCTGCGGTGAGGACGCCGGGCTACCTCGAAGAGGCCTACGAGGCGGGGTGCCGCAGCCTGTTCGTGGGCTTCGAGTCGATTTCACCCGAGAACATGCGCCAGGCCAACAAGCGCGTGAACATCGCCGCCGATTACGCCGGGGCGATTCGCGCCTTCCATGATGCGGGCATCATGATTAACGGCAGCTTCGTGTTTGGATTCGACCGCGACGGCCCCGACGTGTTTGACCGCACGGTGGATTTCGCCATCCGCAACAAGATAGAGACTGCCACCTTTCACATCCTGACGCCGTTTCCGGGCACACGCCTTTTCGCGCAGATGGCTGCCCGGGACAGGCTTCTTCACCGGAGCTGGGACCTCTATGACACGCGCCACGCCGTGTTCAGGCCGGCCCGCATGACGCCCGGTGAGCTGGAAGCGGGGCACAGGCAGGCATACAGGGACTTCTACACCTTCGGCTCCATACTGCGGCGCTCCTGGGGCATGCCCGGTATGCTCAAGCGCGTGGCCTACAACGTGGGCTGGAAGAAGGTAGACAGGCTCTGGTCGTTCCTCATCCGCCGGGGGCTCGTACCGTACGTCCGGCCCGTCTTCGAGCACATCCTCGAAGGCAGCACGCAGTGGAAGCACAATGCCCGGGCGCGTTGCGGGCATGAAGCCCGCGACTTCGCGGTACGGGCGCACAGGGCCGAACCGCCCGTCAGGCGTATGGAGCCTACTTGTGCAGCTTCTTCGCTGCACCGGGCAGGTGCGAGAGAAACGCCTTTGCCGCCGGCGTGAGCGTGTGGTGCTTGAGGTAGACGCAGTAGAACTTGCGCTCCAGCGCAAGCTCCTCTATCCTGAGAGTCTTGAGCCTGCAGTTGGGGCAGTCTGCGCCTACGGCTATGTCTGAAATCACAGAGATGCCCAGCCCCTGGCGCACGCCCTGCTTGACCGCCTCGGTCGAGCCGAGCTCGGCCACCACGTTGAACTCCTTGTCGAGTGAGAGCTTGAGCTTCGCCAGCGCATCCTCAAGCGCCGAGCGCGTCCCCGAACCCGGCTCGCGCAGCAGGAAAGGCTCTTCCCGCAGCTCGTCCACCGAGACGGTGCTTCTCTGCTCCAGCTTGTGCCCGGGCGGGACAGCCACCACGAGGTTGTCGCTCACAAGCGGTTTCGCCGAGAGGGTCTTACCCTTGGGCTTTCGCCCCACGAACCCGAGCTCGAGGTCGCCCTCGGCCACCTCGTCAATTATCTCGCCCGAGTCACCCACGTGTATCAACGTGCGAATCGCGGGGAACTCCCTGCTGAAACTCCCCACTATCCCGGGCACAATATAGACGCCCGGTATGGTGCTTGCCCCGATTGTGAGCCGTCCACGCAGAAGACCCAGAAAGGAGTCAAGCACCTGCTGCGCCTCGCCGCGCAAATCAATTATCTTCTTTGCGTACCTGTAGTAGAGCTCTCCGGCCTTTGTGAGCTCCACCTTGCGCCCCACGCGGTCGAACAGCCTGACGCCCAGCAGGTTTTCGAGGACTTTGATGTGCTCGCTGACCGTGGGCTGCGTCAGGTACACGGACGCCGCCGCCTTCGAGAAGCTCTTCTTCTGCGCCACCCTGCAGAATATGTCAATCTGCCTCAGGCTGATGCCTTCTTCCGCTGGCTTCATCCTGCCCTCCTTTCACAACACCAGCCCTATTATATAGACAACCCCTATCCTTGCAATAGGTATTTGGCAATGACCGCAATTCAAGAACCGAAAATGGACCCGTTATGATGATTCCTTTCCGTGTGAACGAGTTACATCGGGTTCTTGCACACCAGTAAAGGGAGATACGTAGCGGAGGTGTGGCAAGGATCAATAGGCTTTCATTTGTGTTCATCAATTTCTTCTTTTTTGTCTCCGCTCTTATCATCTCATGTGTTTTCTCTCCTTCAAATTGCGAATAATGAATATGCCTTGACATCACATTGGGCAAATCATATCTTTGAATCAATTGAGGGGAGAATCACATACATGCCTGACAGATTCCGACAAGAAGTCCTTAACGTTCTTCTTGCACAGTTGCTGCGCGAGCGCGGCGTTGTTGCCGCTCCGGAAACAATCATAGCATACGGACCCGAGAAAAGACGTAGGATGCCTGACGTGATTGTGAGTTTCCGGGGCCTGCGAACAATCATTGAAGGAGAAGTAGACGACCAGTCCCGTGCGCGAGACCGTGCACTTAATTCGGCACGCAGGCGCGTTGAAGAGGGTATCGCGCATATCGGAGTGGCGGTTGTATACCCGGCTGACCTGCTGCGTGAAGCAGACTTTGGACAACTCAAATCCAGACTCGCTGACGCTCAACTTCGCGTGGCCATAGTAACGGAATCAGGCAGCACGGACTTCACCAAAGTTGAAGCAGGGAAGTTGGAGAACACTCTCCGACGCGCATTTGACGAGATTGTTCAGGAGGATGTCGTCAAACAAGCGGTGAGCGTCCTTGATGCAGGTATTGATTACTTCGCTGACGTGATAGTGCCAAAGCGCGGAATTGTAGGGCGTCTTGCCAAGAACCTTGGCATACGCGAATTGCCAGAGGCCAGCAAAAAGTCGGAGAAATGAAATTTGGCTCGTCAAGCGTTAACCGACCCAAAAGAAACTGTAAGTCGTGTCGCAGGACTCGTTCTGACCAATGCGATGATATTCCATGAGATACTGGCCGAACATGAAGACCGCGTTGCCCCATTGCGGCAACTGTTGAAGGAACACGAGGACAACCTTGCCTCGGGTTTTCACGAACACTGGCAGTTCATAATAACTGAAATAGACTACTACCCCATATTCCACGTAGCTTCGGAAATACTGCTCAACCTGACATCCAATCACTTCATCAACAAGGCCCTTGAACGCCTCGCCGTTACTGCACAGGCAATTGTCCAGATGCGTGTCGCGCTCCGGCACGACCTGATGGGGCGTGTCTACCACAGGCTTCTTGTTGAGGCCAAGTACCTTGGCACATACTACACCAGTATCCCTGCGGCAACTATCCTTCTCAAACTTGCCTTGCGACCTCAAGCCTGGTCGGTGAAATGGCACAATCTGGATGAAGTGGGGCAGTTCAAGATAGCGGATATCGCCTGCGGAACAGGAACGCTGCTAATGGCGGCGGCCGAGGGTGTGACGGACAACTATATCGGAGAATGCGCTGCACTCGGCGATGCTCTTGACCTGAGCGGTTTGCGGAACAAGTTGCTGGAAAGTGTTCTTTACGGCTATGACGTGTTGCCTTCAGCCATACACCTTACCGCTTCCACTCTGGCGCTAAGAGCTCCTGAAATCGCATTTGAGAAAATGAACATGTTTAACCTGCCGCTTGGTGGCTCGTACCATCGTCTTGGCAGCATTGAGTTTCTCAGGCGCGGTGATGTGGAAATGGAGCTTGACCTCTTCGGTGCGATTCCTTCAACGAAGCAAGTTACAGGGAAAGGCGTTAAAGAGTCCAAAAGGGCAAAACTGCCGAAGCTTGACCTGTGTGTGATGAACCCGCCTTTTACTCGCAGTGTCGGAGGAAATCTACTCTTTGGCTCAATGCCGAAAGAAGAGCGAAAAGTCATGCAGGCCGACCTGAAAAAGCTGGTCAGGAAGTCGAAGGCAAAAGCCAGTATTACTGCCGGTCTGGGGTCGGTTTTCGTTGCAGCAGCAGACCCTTACATCAAGAAAAACGGTCGCATAGCGCTTGTCTTGCCCAAGGCCTTGCTTTCGGGTGTTGCCTGGAAGAAGACTCGTGAGCTGCTCTCAAAAGGTTATCAGGTTGAATACATTGTCGCAAGCCACGACCCGCAGCGATGGAACTTCTCCGAAAGCACCAGCCTCAGCGAGGTGCTGCTTGTTGCGAAGAAGCTCGATAGCGAAACTCCCCGAGATAATGGAAGTGTGGTGTCTCTTAACCTGTGGCACAATCCTACCACAGCGTTTGAAGCGCTGGCAATTGCGCAGGCGCTTCTCCGGGACGGAATACCTGATATTATGAAAGGCCAGGGCGCACTCAACATCTCGATAGGCAAAGAAAAAGTGGGTGAAGCGGTAAAAGTTCCCTGGCAGACTCTGAAGGAGCAGAACTCCTGGCTCCTACCCTGCGCGTTTGCCCAGTCCGACCTTGTCCGAGCAGCTTATCATCTTGAGCAAGGGTTACTCTGGCTTCCCGGGCATGGAGAAGTCGGTCAAGTGCCCCTCTGCACGCTTGAGGAATTCGGTTCTCTTGGACCTGACGTGCGCGACATTCACGATGGTTTCAGCTTGAGTGAAGCTTCTTCACCATATCCAGCCTTCTGGAATCACGACGCCAAGACAGTCTGTACTCTTTCTCAAAAACCAAATGCCTATCTGTCGCCGCTACCTAGGTCGAAAAAGGGTCGCCCTTTGCGCAAAGTGGAACACCTGTGGCCCCTTGCCGGCACCGTGCTTGTTCCGGAGCGGCTATGGCTTAAGACCAAGAGGCTTGCCGCTGTGCGGGTTGCACAGCCGGTTCTGTCAAATGTCTGGTGGCCGTTTCGCTTAAAAAAGGGACGGAATGCCCCTCAGGTCGGGAAGGCTCTTGTCTTGTGGCTGAATTCAACACCTGGGATGTTGTTGCTTATCTTCCATAGAGAAGAGACAAGAGGAGCGTGGGTCAAGTTCAAGAAGCCTGTCCTTGCTAAGCTGCCAGTTCTTGACCTGAATACTTTGTCGTCCGATAAATTGAAGAAGCTCGCTTCCGCCTATGACCGAGTGGCGAAAGAAACGCTGCAGCCACTCCCGCA
>DAOVDS010000321.1 GCA_030669415.1 bacterium | reverse complement strand
CTTGCCGGTCAAGCTAACGGATGACCAAAACGATGCTTGCATTGCCGCTATAATCGCGGCTGCCGCAGATGGCAAAGTTGCTGGCATGTCTGTCGAGCGTATTGGAAAAGAGCTATACAGAGATGAAACCCATCAACTACGTGAGGGGCCGATGGCAATTCCGAGTATCAGTGAGGAACTACGTAGGCGTTTGGATGAATTGCTGGGAAGGATGTTAAAAGTAAAACTACCGCAGTATGAAGCGACACATTATACCCCACCAGCTACCGGTGAACCAGCACAGCGCGCTACGGAGCTCTTGGGGAAGCTTGTTGCGCATGTCACGCAAGGAAATCCTGTGGTCTGTAGCTATTCTTGGGCATACAATCGTATCTTTGAACAAAGGTGGTCCCGCAACTGCACCTCAACGATTGTGAGCTTGGGTGAGAGAACAGGGCCAGTAGAATTACCAGGTCTTGGCTTCGTACATCTCGATGCCTTCATTGTTGCCGCAAAGAGCCGCAAACCCGGGGAGGGACATTGGAAGGGGAAATCAACAGAATATAAGCAACATTGGTACGAACTACTGGGGGCAGCGAAGTTGCTGCATGAGAAAAGGGACAGCATTTGAAACTTCCGGTGTTAGTACACAAGCGTATTTTGCTTGAAAGGCGGGGTTTGAGAGGGTAGGATGGCGCCTGACTCTGGTTGAGGGGGAGAGATGGCCAAGGCTAAGGTTCTGGTTTTGCGCACTGCAGGCACCAACTGCGACAAGGAGACTGTCCACGCCTTCGAGCGCGCCGGCGCCGAGTGCGAGCTGTTGCACGTCAACCGCCTGCTGGGCGACAAACCACACCTGCACGAGTTCGACATCCTTGCGATACCCGGCGGGTTCAGCTACGGCGACGACATTGCGGCGGGGAAAATCGAGGCTAACGAGCTTCGCGTGGGCCTCAAGGATGACATCAACAGGTTCGTCGAGGATGGCAAGCTGATAATCGGCATCTGCAACGGGTTCCAGGTGCTCGTGAAGCTCGGGATTTTGCCTGACCTGGGCGGGAAGCACGAACAGGAGGTGAGCCTCGCCTGGAACGACTCGGACAGGTTCGAGGACAGGTGGGTGTATCTCAAGGCCGCATCCGACAAGTGTGTGTTTATCGAAGAGGGCCAGATTATCTACCTGCCGATAGCGCATGCCGAGGGGAAGTTTGTCGCCCGCGACGCGCAGGTGCTTGAAGAGCTTGGGAACAGGGGGCAGATTGTGCTCCAGTACTGCGACGAGAGCGGCGAGCCGGGCCCGTATCCCGTGAACCCGAACGGCTCAGTCAACGACATTGCGGGCATCTGCGACGCAACGGGCAGGATACTCGGGCTGATGCCGCACCCGGAGCGTCACATGTTCGGCTACCAGCACCCGCGGTGGACGCGCGAGGGGCTTAAAGAAGAAGGCGACGGGATGCAGGTGTTCAGAAATGCCGTGGAGTACGTGAACCACTGAGCTTGGGAGATTGGGCGTTGAAAGCCAGGAGTGCAGCAGATATCAAGGAGATTGACCGCAGGTGTGTCGCGGATTACCGCATACCGTCGCTGCTTCTCATGGAGCACGCCGGCAAGGGCGCCGCTGCACTCGCCAGGGAGATGAACCCCGCCCGCAGGATGACGGTCATTATTGCGGGCAAGGGGAACAACGGCGGTGATGGGCTGGTGGTGGCGAGGTGGCTGAAGTTTGCGAGCATCCCGGTCAAGGTGTGGCTTGTTGACGGGGCGTCCGGCTACGGGAAGAACTCGGCACCCTGGTACAACCTGCAGATTGTGAAGTACATGGGCATTCCTCTTGCACATTTCATGGGCGAGGCCCAGAGTGCCGAGCTCAAGAAAGACATTCGCAACGCGGGGCTGGTTGTGGATGCGATGCTCGGGACAGGTCTTTCAGGCGATGTGCGCGAGCCTTACGCGGGCATTATCAGTGCGATAAATGAGTTGGCGGGCGAAGTGCTTGCGATTGACGTGCCCTCCGGCCTCAACGCGGACACGGGCGAGCCGCTGGGTGTTGCCGTGAAGGCCTCGAAGACAGCCACGTTTGCCGCGCCGAAGCTCGGGTTTGAGACTGAGCAAGGCAGGGAATACTGCGGCGAGATAGTCGTTGTAGATATTGGCGTGCCGCCGGAGCTGATGTGAGAAAGTTTGCTTTTGTATTTCTGATTCTTCTGCTGTTGCCCTGCTGCAACAACGAAGAAACCGAGGCACCCCAGCCGCAGGAGCCCGTCAAGGAGGAACCGGCGCCTGCGGAGCGCGAGTTCCACTATACGTTTGAGACAGGGGGCAAGAAGTTCGGCGCGTACCTCTCGAACAGGTATGGTGCCAACGATGTCTGGCTGGCCTACACGACTGACGGGAAAACCTACACCGAGGTGTTCACAGGCTGCGCGCTCTTCCACGACGGGTGGCGCGATGACTACACTGCGGCCTTCGCGAACGGCAAGATAGTGATAACCTACGATCGCCCGATAAGGGAGGGCACGGATGTCGGGCAGTCGCGGTTCGCCGCAACACTCGAAGAGATTGAGCGTGACACCGATAAGGACGGGCTGCCTGACCTCGTCGAGTACCGCTTCATGACTGATGCGACAAACCCTGACACGGACGGTGACGGGAAGAAAGATGGCGCAGACATGAACCCGCTTGCCTCGGGCAAGATAAAGCTCAATCGGCACCAGGAAATATGGAAGACTGCCTTTTTGCAGTACGAGTCGAAGTACCAGGACTTCCTGCAACTACCTGCCGAGAGATTTGCGGTGGCGTCGTTCAAGTCGAGTCTGGATTTCTTTGAGCTTCCCGGCAGGGAGAATCCGGTGCTGGCCATGACTGAGGACGGGGTAATCAAGCTGGCAGAACAGACAGGTTACTACATACCCCGCGTAATTTTCAGAGAGGTTGCCTACCACTCCGGAGACCTTGGCGAGGGCAGGGCTGTTTTCGAGATGGAGTTGATTTTCGAGCCGCTTTTGGGAAGGGCCTACAGGCTGACGCTTGAGGAGCGGGAAGGCAAGTGGAAGCTGATAGACATCAGGGTCGAGCGGGTGTATTAGCGCAGAAGAGCCGGCAGCTCGAGATCTTCGCAAACAGCTCGCCGGCAGACAAGCCGACCGAAAATCCCGAGGTTGCCAAGCGGGTTGCGTCCTACCTGTCTTCACGATGCAGGCGCCCGGTCAGGGTCGTCTTCACCGACAACACCAGCACAATGATAACTGTGAAACGCGAGTCAGACTACACCGTGAGACTGCATCACATGTTTTCCGATGCGCCTTCGGGGGTTCTGAATGCCCTGGCAGTCTATTTGAAATGGCCCAGACACAGGGCCTCGAACGAGAAGCTGTCCCGGTATATCAAGGCGAACGGCAGCCTCATAAAGCCGGCGCGACGGAGAGCGCGTGAGCTCACTACCCGCGGCGAGCACTTCGACCTGAAGGCCGTTTACGAGAAGCTCAACGCCCGGTATTTCAACGGCGAAGTGACTGACGAGATAACATGGGGCAGGCCGCTCAGGGGCAGGCGCAGGCGGTCAATCAGGTTCGGCTGCGTTGACCACGAGGCGGGCGTCATCCGAATCAATCATTCGCTCGATGCGCCGTTCGTGCCGGAGTTCTTCCTTGAGTACATCGTGTACCACGAGATGCTCCACTGCCTTGTCGAGACGCGTCTTTCGCAGGGTGGCCGGACACTGTCGCACCACAGTGACTTCAAGCGGCGAGAGCGCCAGTTCGAGCACTACCGCGATGCAGTGAAATGGCAGAATGAGAATCTCCACCGTTTCCTGGGAAAGCGAGGCAGGTAGTCAGATGGACTGGCAGCACATAGTCGGCTGGATTATCGAAGGCCTGATAATCTTCTTCGGCATGGTGTTTTTTGTCACATCCGTTCTCGAGCGTGAGAAGAGAGCCGCGGTGCTGTCTCTTGTCCTGACTGTCCTCAAGGCCGGGGTCTGGGCAGTGCTCATACTTCTTGCAGGCGAGTACCTGCCCTATGTTGTCGGGGCGGCGCTGGTTCTCGGTGGCGGAGGCATTCTGGCCCTTTCATTGCCCTTGGGAAAGAGTGAGCCGCTCAAGCCCACCGGCAAGCAGGAAAAAGTCGATGAGCGCGACATTATGTTTACCCGCGGGGGCAAAGGAAACGTCACTAATCATGTATGGCTTTTCTATCGGCAATGACTGCGGCCAAACGACGGCGCTCAGAAAGACGTGCAATTCGGAAGGCATACAGATGGACAACCACATCTCCTTTCTCAAGGGACAACTCAGAGAAGCGAAGAACAGGGGCTTTCCCAAGGCGGAATCTTATTCCAAGAAGGCGGCGAGCACAAAAATCTGCCAACTCGTGCTTGCGGCGCATCTCCATCTGGGATTGTGATAGAGAGACGAGCGTATTGCGGAATTTCCTGTCTGCGCTCCTTAAAGCCCCATCTTTTAATGCAGCCTCTCCTTCCTGAAACAATTTCTCTACCGTCTCTGCAGAAACAACAGGAATCTCTCCCTTCTTGAAAGATTCAATGATACTGCTACTCTCACCATTTTCCTCTATGTCAATGATGACGGAAGTTGGGGG
>DAOVDS010000133.1 GCA_030669415.1 bacterium | reverse complement strand
GGCCGCGATTTCCAGAGGGCCGAAGGGCAGGAACCGCAGGTCTGCATGACCATGCCCCTGCTTGTGGGGACGGATGGCAAAAAGAAGATGTCCAAGACTTACGGAAACCACATCGGCGTCACCGAACCGGCACAGACCATGTTTGACAAGATAGTGTCCATACCAGATGAGCTGATGGAACATTACTTCACTCTCCTCTCGGGTCTCTCCATAAAGAACATTGAAGAGATCATAGAGGAGAATGAACCACTGCATGCAAAGAGATACTTCCTTGCACCCGATGTTCTTTCAACGTACTATCCCCCTGAAGTCGTGAATATTGTTCGAAGCAGGCACTACGGGGCTAAAATACTGAGGTCACCTATTGGTAACAGAATCGCACAGAAGGTTGTCATTTCTAACTCCGATTTGAAGAACGGGAAAATCTGGATTGTGAAACTTGTCCGCAAGGCGAAGTTCGCCAACTCCAACTCCGAGGCGCGAAAACTGATTTCCGCAGGTGCTGTCAGTCTGGACGATGAGAAGCTGACCGAGCCCGACGCCGACATCGAGGTGAAAGAAGGCCAACTGCTGCGAGTCGGCAAGAAGCGCCTCGCAGTTGTATCGTTCAGGCAGGAAGAACAATGACTCTGCGGCCGTCAATCCTGAGGCGCCCGGCTGCGAAAAGGTTTATCGCCTCCGAATAGGCCTCTTTCTCCTCCTCGAAGACACGTCTCTGAACATCCTCAGGCGAGTCGCTGTCGTAGACGGGAACCGGCTTCTGAACGATTATCGGTCCATTGTCGTAGACGTTGTCCGCGAAGTGCACGGTGCAGCCGCTTACCTTGACCCCGCGCTCAACGACTGCCTCGTGTACTTTCATTCCATACATCTTGTCGCCGCAGAAAGCAGGAACAAGCGCCGGATGGATATTCATCACGTAACCCATGTACGCTGGCGGGATTCTTATCAGCTTCAGAAAGCCGGCGAGGGTAACCAGCTCGACTTCGTGGCTGTCGAGGATTTTGAATATCGCGTCGCTAAACTCCTCGACCGACCCGTAGTCGGAACGCATGAGTGCCTCGGCAGGGATTTTGTATTTTGCCGCCCGCTCAAGCGCGTATGCATCTGCGCTTGAAGAAATAACGCAGGCCACCCGGGCATTGAGAGTTCCTTCATCTATCCTTTCCAAGAAGTTCTGCAGTGTTGTGCCGCCGCCGCTGACAAGCACACCAAGGCTGACTTTGCGAGCCATACGGGTCTCCTATTCTGCATGCCAGAAGTATATGACACCATTGTTTGCGCCGATGGCGAGATAGCGGCCTTGACTGTCAAACGCCAGAGCGGTGGCCGAGCTTTTCATCTCCCCGAGCTTGAGGAGTGTCCCAGCCTCGGCGTCAATTATGGTGACTTTCTCGCTGTCGCCTCCGGCGGCAAATACGGTGCCCCAGCCCCGTGCGAGGCTCAGCACCAGGTTGGGTTGGGCCTTTATCATCCTGACCGAGCCCAGCCTGTCGAGCTTGCGTATGAATACTTCGCCGCCATCGCAGCCAGTGATGAGAAACTCACCGTTGCCGGAAACCTGGACAGTCTTGACGGGCTTGGTTTCAGAGAGTTTCTCAGCTTCCCAGCCACCGGTAGTTTTCCACAAAATAACACGTCCGTCAGCACTGCCGGACACAAGTGTTGACCCGCCTGGGTCAAAGGTGAGCGAGTTCACGACATCTTCGTGCCCTCGCAGCACAGTTATCTTCCAGTTCTTCTCGACATCCCAGACTTTCAGTACGCCTTTGTTACATCCCGCTGCGAAGTAGCGGCCATCTCGGGACCATGCAACCGACTGCACAGACGACTTGACATCGAATTCCCTGAGCTTCCTGCCTGTGGCGACATCCCAGACTTTCACAGTCTTGTCCCAGCCGCCACTGGCAATCCGCTTTCCCTGCGGGCCGAATGCGACAGCCTTCGCGCCCGGCGGATGTGCCCTTATCACCAGAAGCTCCTTCTTGCTCCCAACATCCCAGAGACGGACCGTGCCATCCTTGGAAGCAGAGGCAAGAGTTTTGCCGTCCTGCGCGAATGCCAGCGCAAGCAGAGAGCCTTCGTGTCCTTTGAACTGCGAGATGAACCGGAACTTCGGTTTAAACGCCACGGGGTAGGACTTGCCTTTCTCCAGTTTCAGGCTGCACTGATGAAGAACTGTACCTTTCCAGCCGGTAAAGCTGAGAAGATGTTCGCCCGGTGGTACTGATATTCTGCGTGTCTTGAGCTGGGCGAACAGTCGCCTGTCGATGTGGAGCTTCCTGCCAACCGGGCCGGGGTCCAGACGAAGGATGGCGCCTGGCAATGGAAGCGTGACATCAAGGGCCATGTCCTTACCAGCCTGTATTGTCACGGCCTCTTCGTGGATACACCCTTTCCCCTTCTCCACACGCAACGTATAGCTGCCGGGCGGTACATTCTTTACTCTGAGCGGCGTGACTCCCATCTTCTTTCCATCGAGAAAGACATCCGCACCAGAAGGAAAAGAGAAGACTGAAAACGTGGCGTCCTTCTTCTTCATCCGCAGGAAAACCGACAGTTCATCCCCGTACCCGACGACAATCTCCTTTTCGCGTGTAGCGAAGCCCGGCTTGGCGGCAGTTATGACATGTTTTCCTTGAGCCACCTTTTCGATATCAACAGGTGATGTGCCAACTTCCCGACCGTCAATCGACACTTTCGCCCCAGGCGGGTCCGTGGTAACGGACAGGCTTCCCGAGAGCGGCTCAAACCGGATGGTGACCTTCGCAGTCACGCCAGCCACAACTTTCACGCTCTGCGCGAATACCGCCATCCCCGGCGCAATTGCCACCAACTGGTGCTTCCCGACCCTCAGCCCACTTATGAGCCGGGATGCGTGTTCCTTTCCATCAAGAAACACTTGCGCGCCCGGGTGCCCGCACTCCACCAGGATTGCGCCGGTGCGGTCCTCCTGGGCCAGCAACACGGCCGCAGCCGCCATAACAACGAAGAGCGCAACACTAAAAGCTGTCGTAGCTGACAATTTCCTCAATTGACTTCCTGCCTCTGAAAACACCTTCTTTAGCTGCGTAGCCAAGTGTAAGAAGGACCACCACCTCGGCCTTCCTGGGCACGCCGAGTATGCGTTCCGCCCCGCGCTGGTCGAACGCGCCGATCCAGCACGTCCCCAGGCCGAGCGCGTGCGCCGCGAGAGTCATGTGATCCACGGCGATTGCCACGTCTATTCTGTGCGCCGGCTCACCGGAACCCGTCGTCACAGTTGGGTCAGTGGCCACAGCGGCGATGACGGCAGGGGCCTCGGCGACGAAATCCTGGCCGCGCGTGACACCTGCCAGGTCCCTGCGGATTCCGGGGTCTCTCACCACGATGAACTTCCAGGCCTGACGATTGGCCCCGGAGGGCGCAAGCCTCGCGGCATCGAGCACCTGGTCGAGTTTCTCCTGCTCCACCTCACGAGGCAGGTATGACCTGATTGAACGCCTTGTTCTTATGGCCTCAAAGACATCCATCACTTCTTCCTCCGAAGGTCAGTGATTCTATCAATGATGTCGGTGGTGGAGTGTCCCTCCACAAGCTCGGCAAGGACTACCCGCCCGCCGTAAGATTCAACGAATTCGCGCCCGACAACACCTTTTTCGCGCCAGTCCTCACCCTTGACAAGCACGTCAGGCCGGACCTGCTCCACCAGATCTTTCGGCGTCTCCTCGTCGAAAAGCACTACGTGCGTAACCGGCTCCAGCGCGCCAAGAAGTACGGCCCGGTCCATCTCTCCCATAACGGGCCTGCCCTCTCCCTTTATCGCTCGCACACTCTTATCGGAATTCAGGCCGATGATAAGGACATCGCCCTGGCTGCGGGCAAACTGCAGGTACTCGATATGACCTGGGTGGAGTATGTCGAAGCAGCCGTTGGTAAACACGACAATCTCGCCCGCGCTGCGGTGAGCCTCGGCTATTGCCCTGATTTCCGAGCGCTCCCGGAGCTTTCCTTCCGGGCTTATGTGGTCCACCGAGACAGCCTCAAAAAGCTCGTGCTTCGAGACGGGCGTGGCACCCAGCTTGGTAACTTCCACACCTGCGGCGATATTGGCCAGCGCCGCGGCATCTTCGACCTTCGCTCCGGCAGCCACCGCGAGGCCGAAGGCTGCCAGTACCATGTCCCCTGCCCCGGTAACGTCGTATATGTTGCGTGCGCGAATGCCCAAATGAGAACATCCTCCGCTTGAGCTGCACAGGAAGATGCCGTCCTTGTCTATCGTAATTGCCACATCCCTGACTGCAAGCTGCTCAAGCAGTATCCTGCCAGCTTCTTCAAGGTTGTCGAAGTTGTCGCAGTCTATGCCTGTCGCCAGCGCGGCTTCGTAACGATTGGGGGTTATCGAAGTCACGCCCCGGTAAAGCGAAAGGTCCTCAGAGCGTCGGGGGTCCACTATCACAGGCACGCTGCCCCCGCCGGCCGTATCCACAATCACCTTGACGAGTTCGGAGTCTATCAGCCCCTTGTTGTAGTCGGATACAAGGATGGCATCGAAGCTGGCGCAGTTCTCGCGCAGGTAGGACAGCAACACGGAGCGAACCTTCTGTTGCGGGGGATGTATTGTCTCTTCATCCACACGCATTATGTGCTGCGCGGCGCGGTTCGCGGACTGGACAAATCCTATCATGCGGGTCTTGACTATGGTGTCCCGCCCCGGTTCCACCTGCAGGCCTTCAGTATCAACTCCCGCTTTCTCGAGCATTGCGCGAACGGTTCCACCGCTCTCGTCCGCGCCGAGAACGGAGCAGCAGGCGGCGCGGGCACCAAGGGTGACGAGGTTGTTAATCACGCAGCCCGCGCCACCGAGGCGCGCTTCCCGGGAAGTGACCCGAAGCACCGGAATCGGCGCTTCGGGAGATACTCTTTCCACCTCGCCCCACACGTAGCGGTCGAGGATGAGTTCCCCGACTACCAGTATCCTGGGACTCTCGAGACTCTCAATCAGCCTGAGCAACCGTTCGGTCAAACTTCTACTCCCTTCAATACTCCTTGCGTGTGAAAAGAAACGCAGTAACCGCAATCACCACCACGCAGAACACTGCAGTAGTCCAGACGGGAGTCACCCAATCAATCGGGTTTTCGGGAAGGTACAACCCTCCAACAAAGCCATTCAGTTCCGAAATCTTCGGGAGCACGCCGTGAATAACTGTCCAGAAGAAATGCAGCATGGTGCCGCTTTCAAAGAAATCGACCATCTTTGGGTGGCCCATGATCATGGCCAAGGTGTAGAAGCCAACTGTCCCCCCTGCCGCCACGAAGAAGTTCTCGGTAAGCACACTGATAAGAGCAATCACTGCTACAAGAGACAGGTAAATCAGGAGTATGATGGGCGCCGCGACAAAGGGCTGGTATATGAAACACCCCGTCTTGATGCCGACAATCAGCCAGAGTCCCGTGGCAAAAACATAGACGATGATCGCGGTAAAGAACATGAAACCTGCCAGCCGGGCAAGAAAAAGGTGCCACCGGTACATCGGCTTCGACAGCAGCAGGTGCCTGTTGCCCTGGGTGAGCATCGACTCTACCACGCGCGAGCCGATAAGGATAAGGAACATCGGCCCTCCGAGAGCTGTGGCGAGCGCGACGAACAACATCTGCAGAACGACTGCCGTGCCAACCCCTTCAAAAACCTGCATCTCAGGACCGGCATCTTCCGGAACCAGCTCCTGGCCGAAAAAAGTGACCTTATCGCCGGTGATTTCCTTTTCAACCTTGAGACCTACAGCCAGGGACACAAATATCATCCCAAACACGAGCAGAAGAACCATGAGGCCGATACCGTGCAGGTATTCGTGGAGGGTATATTTTATCATTGCAAGCGTTTTCACCGGGCGACCTCATCCTCCTCGACGACCTTGACAAAAACATCCTCAAGCGTCTGTTTCATGGCTGATATCTCGAGTATGTTGATTCCCAGAGCGCGGATTCTGTCTATGGCCTTGTTGAGGGCCTCAGCGTTTTCAACATCAACCGTAATGCAGTTCTCTCCCTCGATGGAGAAAGGCCCCACGCACTCCGTAAGCGCTTCCTCGAGCTCTGATGTCATTCGGTCAACGCGCACCCGGTGCTCGCGGGTAGCGCTTGTGAGCTCATCGAGCGTGCCAAGGCGGACAATCTTGCCCATGTTCATTATCGCAATGCGGTCGCAGAGCATCTCGATTTCCGAGAGGAGGTGCGAGTTAATCATGATTGTGATGCCGCGCTTCTTCAGCTCGGCAAGCAGGTCCCTGATTTTTCTGCGCGAGACGGGGTCAACCCCGCTTGTGGGCTCGTCCAGAAACAGGAGCTTCGGGTTCCCGAGGAGAGCCTGGCAGATTCCCAGTTTCTGCTGCATTCCGCGAGAGTAGTTCTTCACTTTCTTCTTGCGCCAGTGTTCCAGCCCGAGAAGCGCAAGCGTCCGGTCCATGTCTGCACGCAAAGAGGAACCGCCGTACCCTGCAAGCCCGCCATAGAAGCGCAGGACCCGGTCGCCTGTAAGGAAGCGTGGAAAACTCGTCTCTTCAGGCAGGAAGCCAATCCGTGCGCGTGTGGCCGGCCTGCCCGGCGGCTGGCCGAACACTCTGGCACTCCCGTTCGTGGGCCGTACTATTGCCAGAAGCACCTTTACCAGTGTCGTTTTGCCTGCCCCGTTCGGGCCGATAACGCCGAATATCTCACCCTCGTTGACCGTCAGGCTGACGCTGTCGAGGGCTGTGACGTCGCCTCGGCTGTACTTCTTTGTCACGTTCTTTACATCGATTACAGGCATTACGAGCACCCACGCCTCACGCCTCAAGCCTGTCTATTATCGCCTGTCTAAGAAGAGGTAACATTATCTCATGGTGGCCGGTGAATGACAAGCCCCTGCCACCGGGCCGGCGCACTACGTTCTCCATTGGGCGGTAGTGCTTTATCATGTCGAAGTCGGCAGTCACGAAGTTCTTCACTTCGGCGCCGAGGTTCCGGGCGGCTGAGAGCGCCTTCAGGAACACCTCCGGCAGCACGACCGCGGAACCGAAGTTGAGATACACTCCGCCTTCAAGGTCGCTCACCACCGAGACAAGCAGGCGGAAGTCCGTCAGCGTGGCCCGCCCGAGCGCGGATGCGTCGGTCACCGGGTGCATGTGCACAACATCAGTACCTATCGCCACGTGCACGGTTGCGGGAAGCCCAAGCTGAGCCGCCGCCGCGTACAGGCTGCTCTGCGCGTGCGGCAGCTTCTTTGCGAGAATCAACTCCCCGAGCGCACGGCCGAAGCCCTTTTCAGCACCATTAAGGGCGGCTTCGTTAAGGGCGTGGGCCGTATCCGCAGCCGCGCCGAACGAGCCATCAGGCAGTCTCGCCGCGACATCTTCGGAAGTCTTGCCGACTGCCGCAAGCTCGTAGTCATGCACTGCGCAGGCACCGTTAGTGACAAGCGCAGTGATGACCCCTCGCTCCATCAGGTCAATCACCAGTGTTGAGAGCCCACACTTTATTACGTGGGCTCCCAGGGCGAGACATACGGGGCGCCCGTCACGGTGCGCGTGGGCAATGGCATCGATGAGTTCACGAAAGTCACGTGCGGCAAGCAGGTCAGGCAGAGAATCAACAAGCTGCGAGGCACTCGCGCCGGGGCCTGTGCGACTTGCCGCTTGCTCAATCCGCACCAGACTCGGCCGCTGCGCAAGAGGTTCTGTCCTGATGCGGCTCAGGTCCACTGGCTTGTAGCTGTTTCCTTCAGTCATCAGTATCCTCCTCGAGAGAACAGGAGAACAGTAGAGCAGTAGACCGCAGTGGAGCAGGAGGCTTCTCTCCTGTTCACCTGTTCTCCTGCTCCCCTGCTCTGCGGCGCAAGGGCGCCGCTGGCCGGGTCTTCCACCTGTTGTGTATCCAGAGCCACTGCTCAGGATACTCTCTTATCCAGCCCTCGATAACACTGGTGTATTGCTCAGTAATCCTGCGTATCTTTTCCTCCCGGCTGCCCTCTTTGGGGACTTCAATCGGGTCTCCGGCAACCACCACGTGGCGGGGCGAATTGTTGGAGCGATAGGAAAAGCCCGGAAAGACAACGCAGCCGGTCTTCAGCGCAAGTGAAGCTACGCCGCGCGTCGTAGCCGCCTCCTTGCCCAGGAAATTCACAAAAACATTGTCCACAGGCGCATTCTGGTCAATGATAATGCCAAGTCTACGCCCCGATTTCAACAGGGTAAGCGCCTCGCGTATCAAGCCGTGTTTCTTAAGCACTTTCTGTCCGCGTACCTCACGCAGGCGCGTAATATACCTGTCCAGCAGCGGATTGTCCATGGTCCGTGCCACTGAATGTAGCGGCAGTCCAAGCAGCGCCATTGCGGACCCGGTCAATTCCCAGTTCCCCAGGTGCGCGGTAACGAATATGACGCCTCTGCCATTTCGGCAAGCCCGCTCCACCTTGTCGAAGTTGCGGAGGGTAAGGTACCGGCTGACTCTCCTCTTAACGCTGGAGTTGGCACGGGAAAACTCGATACGTCCAAACATGCGCGGGGCCCGGACCATCTCAACCATGACTTTACCGAGGTGGTCGTAGACCTTGCGCAGTCTTGCGCGTATCTTCCGGGGAGTAAGCTCAGGATAGACCCTCTGGAGGTTTTGCGCCCCCACGCGCCGGTGGCGAACATCGAAGACGTAGGTAAGATAGCCGATAGTCCTGCCAATCAGCCATGCGATGTCTATCGGCAGCGCTTCGATAAAAAGCGCCGCCCATCGCGCGAGGAAATACTCAAACCTGCTTCTAAGCGGATTCAACTTGCCTCCAGAAGCCCCGCCAATTCATTTTCAAGCGCCTGCAGCCCTTCGGTTATCTTCAACTCGATAAGGAGTTCAAAAACCGGCAACTCAGTTTTAAATTCCCGAAGTTTGACTCCATCCTTCTGCGTCGTCACGAGTACGCTACAGCCAAGCAGTTTCGCCTCTTTCGACATAAGCTGGATTATTTCGGCAGTATAGCGGAAATGGTCGCGGAACGCATGGAATTCCGCGATTTGCGCACCGAGATGATTCAGCAGAGCATGAAAAGCTCTCGGATTGCCTATACCGCAAAACCCGAGCACTTTTCGGTTCTTCAGAAAATCCACTTTTTGTTTTTTCCGAGTTTGCACATTGCGCAGGCTCGATGCCTCGTGGTTTGAAACAACAAGTTGAGCATTGGGATTGAATTTACGAAGCGATTCTTTTAGAATTTCAATAATGCGCGGCTCCACCTGGTCGTTTCGTGTGATAACGAACATGTCCGCTCGCTTCAGGGCGCTCAACGGTTCCCTCAACATACCCCGGGGTGCAAGCCTGCCGTAACCGTAAGGGTTGAGAGCGTCTATCATTACAATGTCAAGGTCCCGCTTGAGCTGCCAGTGTTGAAACCCGTCATCAAGCAGAAAGATGTCCGGGTTCTCTTTCTCCAGGGCCTTCATGCCGGTACTGTAGCGGCTCGGGCCCGTGTAGTGCCCCACACCGGGCAGGTTTTCCTTCAGGACCAGGAACTCATCCGAGGCCACACCGTCCCTTGAACCGTAGCCTCGACTGAGAATAACCGGCTTTAGTTTCTTTTTCCTTACCATGCTTGAGAGAACTTCAATAAAGGGTGTCTTGCCTGTGCCGCCTACTGTAATGTTGCCGACACTGATAACTTTCCTCTGGAGACTGCGTACAGGCCTCAGATGCAGCTTGTATGCGAGCTTGCGCAATACATGCAGCAGCAGGTATACAATGGTTAAAAAAGTAAATAATGAAAGTGCAAACGATGCGAGAATCCCCTTTTTCTCCCCGCTGATTACACTTTCGTACCAGGTAGCGTGCATACTCGCTCCGGTAACACTGCAATACGTAAAATTCAATGGTAGTGACAAAGCCCGGTGATGTCAAGCGAATTGGGCGTTGTGCGATTTTCATCCCATTGATAAGCCACAAGTTAGAGTCCGGCAAACAATGATAATGCGGCATTCCGGGAAATTTTTAAAAATTCTATGCTTGACATTATTATCAAGACATATACAATTCAAGGAGGAACGCGAAGGAGATAACAGGGATATGGAAAGACACTTGCCGAATCGCAGGGAAAACTGTACAAGTACCAGCGTGCGCTGGTGGTGCGTCACTCTGTGATTTGGTGAGGGTCTTCCACGGAAGTTCTCGACCGGTAGAAAGAAACCCATCGCCGAGTCATACGCATTTGGTGATGGGGTTTCTGTTTTTAGGGGAGTGAAAAAATGCCAGAGGAGGTTCAGAAGATAGCAGCAACTGTGAAGAGATACCGGGTTGTATCCACCGGTTTGCCCGCGGACTTGGAGACCCCTGTCTCCGCATACTTGAAAGCGCGCAGGATAGGCGCCAACTTCCTCCTCGAGAGCGCAGAGAGCGTGGACAGACTCGGGAGGTACTCCTTCATCGGATTCGCCTCCGGTGAGGGCCTGTCGGCCGACATGGAAAAGGTGGTGCACCAGGATGGAGACAGCACACACGAGGGCAGTGGCGACCCGCTCGAGGCGGTGAGCGCGATTGTCGGCGCCAACAGAGTGATAAGCGATGCACCTGTGCCGAGCCTGCTGGGCGCCGCAGTGGGCTACGTCAGCTACGACTATGCCAGATTCATAGAAAATATACCGACCTCTCGTGCGAGTCAAGATTACACACCTGTCTGCCAGTTCAACTTTGTCAGAGCGCTTGTCGTTTTCGACCACCTTACGCGCAAGATGACAGTCCTTTCACTCGTACCCGAAGATTCCGAGAAAGACAGCGAGGTTCACGGTGAGATAGTGAAAGCACTTGAAGCGCCTCTCGACTACCGGCCCGCATCGAAAGGCGGCGCGAAGGTCGAGTTCTCCTCGAACACCTCTCCCGGGGAATACGAGGAAATGGTCAGGAAAGTCAAGCGCTATGTCTATGAAGGAGACAGTTTTCAGACTGTCGTGTCCCGGCGCGTGAAGGCCCCGTGCGACGCTGACAGTTTCGAGATATACCGCCACATGAGGA
>DAOVDS010000364.1 GCA_030669415.1 bacterium | reverse complement strand
TGATGACAAGGACATTGAACGGGAAATCCGTGTCACCAAGACAAAGCGCCAACTCCTGAAAACCCGCTCCCTGTTCGAACAGAAGAGATATCACACCGCGCTCCGAGCTGCGCGCGAATGCGATCAGCGGGTACACGACTTACCGCAGCTCCAGAAGGAAATTGCCGACCTGGTGGCCAAAGTAAACGCAGCGATCGACCGGAAATACACCGGGTACATGGTGAAGGCGAAAAAATCGCTTAAGAACGGCAGACTCAAGGAGGCAAAAGAAGCGCTCAAGCAGGCGATTCTGTTCCGAAAGACCGATGAGGTAAAAGCATTGTCTCAAGAAGTGGACGACCGACTGGCAATTCCGGAAGGCATGGCCTACATCCCCGCGGGGCTGTGCGTCGTCGGCGACTCCACGCAACAACTGTGGAAAAGGGAAGGGCCTGCCCACAAGGTTGACGTGCCGGCCTTCTACATCGATATCTGCCCCGTCACAAACACCCAGTATCTAACGTTCGTGAAAGCAACAGGACACAGGATGCCCCCGCACTGGGTCAAGGCAGGCAACAAAATACCTGAGGGCAAGGAAAACCACCCTGTAGTCCAAGTTAGCTTGGCGGATGCCAGGGCATATGCGAGTTGGGTCAATAAACGGTTGCCAACGGAGATAGAGTGGGAAAAGGCTGCCCGAGGACCGGGTGGCTGGAAGTATCCCTGGGGGGACGAGTACAAAACCGGGATGGCAAATGACGATAACGCGGGTCGGACCTGCTCGGTCCCCGTAGGATCATTTCAAGACGGGAAGAGCTTTTATGGGTGCCTCGACATGGCGGGCAACGTATGGGAGTGGACGAACACTAAGTTCTATCTCTATCCCGGGTCTAAGGAGAAGATGGAGCGTGGTGAAGAGAACCTTTATGTAATCAAAGGCGGCTGCTTCATGGATGACAAACTGTTCTTAAGATCCTCCTTCCGGGAAACAGTCGACCCGAAAGGCCCGTATGCGGTTCGTACCACCCTGGGATTCAGATGCGCCGCCAGCGTCAAGCGCTGAACCGCCTGCAAAATTTCAGCGCCCCTCCCACCTGCCACGCTCTTCTATTTCTCTCTCCCCGTGACCTTCATCTCGGCCCGGTCGTGGAGCTTCTTGTTAAGGTCCTGGACTTTCTCGCGCTTGAACACGGCAAATCTGCCGCCGTTGAAGGCAGTCACTTCGTTATTCAAGGAATCAATCTGCGCTTGGATATCCTTGTTTATCTTCCTTACCCGCGCCTCCAAGCGCGCAAGTTCTTCTTCATCTACACGCACTGAGGAAAAATCAAGACTGCGATAGTTGGGGAAAAAGTACTTGCTGTCATACCCGTCCATCAGAACATTACTGTCTATGTAGGACTTAAAGCCTTTCACAATACCCTCTTCAGTACCGGCCCAGCACACAACGCTCATGATGCCAGCATAGGCCATGGCCCACACCGGTCCAAGAGCACCCATGGCCAGTGAACGGTGTTTAACCACTTTCTTGTCGTGGTCCCAGGCATCCTTGTCAAACCCAGAAAGCGGGTCGTAGTAGTCCTTCCGGTCAAGCTTCCAGGTAGAGCGGCCAATCTCATATCCGCCCACGAAAGGCCCTGTGGCTGTAAGAACATGGCCCACAACGTCAAGCGAAAGAAGGAATTTCACGGGGAAATCCAGTCCATCCCTGATTGCCCCGAGAGAAATATAGTAAACATGGTTCCAAAGTCCTTTCATCGATGCTCTCAGAGGTTCATCCCCAATCTTTACAAACCGCTTGTCCGGTATGCACTCAACGCGATGCTGACCGGCAAGGCTCTCAACGCGACGCGCCTTTCTCTGGAGTGCAACCACCTCAGGCGTTTTAAGATTGCTCTCCACTACTACTCCGTATCTGCTGGAATGCTTCCAACTATCCTCGCGGACTGCTTCCACAACCAGGACGTAGTTGCCATCTTCCAGGAAAGTGCCGTATTTGCTTTTCCCATCCCATGTGAAACGCTGAACGGCAGCGGAGGAGTCAAGCTTCACGTAAGTCTCAAGCAAAACAACTTCACGTTCCTCAGAAGCTATTCGGAGAGCAATGGCAGTCTTTTCAAGCACACTCTTGTTTGCCCTAACTGTGAATGTTATTCCGAGAGATTCCCTGTAAGGTTTGAAGGACTCTTTCTCAAGCGTGATGTTACCGGCCACCGGAAACCCGCCGCGAGCTTCCTCCAGGGCTGCCTTCATCAGCTCGGTGAACCCCGCTGGAACCTCCGCCGCTGGATGCCCCGCAAGGTACTTCTTGAAGTTCTGCTGTGCAAGGTCCTTCTGGTCCACCTCCGCATATATTGCTCCAACGTACAGTGCTGTTTCAAGAGCACTTTCATCTTTGGCCCCTACCTGAAGGGCAAGCTTGAATTTGGCCAAGGCCTTGGTCCACTTCTTCTTTGCAAACAGATCCTTGGCCGCCTCTATCAATTTCTCCGGTTCATCTTGCGCAGTCGCTTCAGTAGCCAGGAATCCTATTGCCATAATCGCTAAAATGACAACGACCAAATATCTCATCAAGCCTCTCCTCCGGGGCTATTCCGTAACGGACGCCCTTCTCCCTTATTCGCCTGACCCGTCATCCTTGGCAGGCTCAAACTTTTCTGCAAGCTCTTCGACCGCCGCAACAATTACCTGGTCTGAGCCGCCCAGAGCCACATATTTCCTGTAATAGACATAGGCGGTCTTTTCGTCCTTCTTGAAAAACTCGTACACAATGCCGAGCTGCTTCTGTGTCTCCGTGTCAGTCGGGTTCAACTTTTCAGCTTCTTTGTACGCGGATATGGCCTCGTCCAATTTGGCAATGTCAATTTCCCCTGATTGTGGGTTGCGCGCTTCAACCAGAAGCTCCGTGGCCTTGTTGAATTGGAGAAGTGCTCTATCCCTTGTTTCCATGGCAGGCTGTTCTACCGGTACAATAGTTCCTTCCCTGGATAAGCCGAGTGCGATACAGCCCGGTACCATTGCCCCAAGCAGTGATAACGACAATAAATATACACAAAAATAACCTGCCCTTGTCACCTTTTTCCTCCAAATTGCTCTATTTTACTAAGGAACCTTGGCTCCGTTTATCGAAAAGGAACTCAGGGCCGGCTGGTCTGTGCCGTCCGAGTTAAACTGCGCCTTCACGTGCAGGTACCTGTACCCGTCGTAACTGCCTGCGGCAGCGTTCGCCTTCACCTCGCTGATTGTCTGCCACGTCGCATCCGGCCAGAAAGCCTCGGCAATATTCCCGCTGTCGCTCTGGCCAATCTTGAACTTGATAGTTGATGTGTCTGGCATCCACATCAGGGAGTCAGCGTCCGTTATCTCCCAGACACGGCCCGCACCTGCATCAAAGGCCCAGTCAACCGCCGCATTGTCAACAACCAGTATTTCCGGCGAATCGTTCCAGAAACGCTGCGCGGCAATGCCGCCGTCGGTCTTTTGAAAATAAGCTCCAAGTTCCGGCGTAAATTCTGTAGAGTCTATGTCCCAATGTACAATGCGACTTCTTGGAAACAACTGGTGCGCGTAGTTAAA
>DAOVDS010000064.1 GCA_030669415.1 bacterium | reverse complement strand
CTCTACTTCACCAAACACCTCAAACTTCTTCATTCCCTCAAGAAAATCATCTTCCAGCTCAAACCGCGAGCAGTTCCCCACCTCTTCACCTGCGAGCTTCATGGGCCTGGGGGCAAGCTCAAGAAGCTTGTGTTCGCCGCTTTCGAGCTTCATGGTGAGCACAAGCTTCCGGGCCTTGATTGGAAGTGAAGTCTCCGTCCTGTCGTGCCCGCCGACGAAGTAGAGAGTAAGCTTCTTCCCCTCAAGAAGCGCCTCCACGTGCCCAAGGGCGCATTCCTCGATGGCGTTAAGCACACCCCCGTGCGGCGCCTTGTGGGCACCACTGTGTTCGTGCTGCGCCTCTTTCTGTGAGCAGCCTGTTAGAAGTGCAATCGCCAGCAGTCCTGCCAGCGCCCCAAGCGTCTTCATTACCGTCTCCCTACGAAACAGGCCGAAGGTTCTTCAGAATGCCAAGCCTGTATGCCTGCACAGCCGGGATTATCCCCGTGAGGACTCCGAGCACTACGGCCGCCGGAATGGCCAGTATATCCGCAAGCGAGACAGCCATCGCCGACAGCATTACACCGGTCTGCGCGCGAATCATCTCGACGCCGACTGCCAGAAGGCAGTGCGCAACCACGATGCCGCACGCCGCGCCGATAAGGGCGATTGTGAAAGCCTCCGCGAGTGTGAGGGCAAACACCATCCGCCTCGTAGCGCCCAGCGCGCGCATCAGCGCGATATTGCGCCTGCGCTCACGCAGCGCCCAGTACATCGAGACAAACAGGAAAAGGCCCGCCATGGCGATAACGAGTACCGAGATGCCGGTAAGCACCTTTGTAACCCAGCCGATGATTGCAAAGAGCTTCGGCAGCACCTCGTTAGGCACCACAAGCTGGACCTCCTTGTTCTGGTTTATTTCGTACTTGAGCCGGTGGATGTCCGGGTGCATCATCGTCTCGCCGGCGACTTCTATGCGCCGCAGCCTGATGAGGGCGCCGCTCACCGTGCGGGCCAACTCGTCGTCAGCCATGGCAGCGGCCCTCTCGCTGTGCCCCTCGAGCCCATAGATGGTCTTCAGGGGGATGTAAATCGCCTGGTCGTGAGGAGTACCGGTCGGCGCCATTATGCCGACAAAGGCGATCTCTTCCCTGTGTACGGGCGCGCCCGAACGCAGCCCGCAGACCGGATTGAAAGAGTCACCAAGCCTGATGCCAAGCGCCTTCGCGGCAGCAGCTCCTGCCACGCCCTCAAAGGGTTTCTCAAAAACCCGGCCCGCACCCCCATCTTCCGGCTTGAATGAGAATCTCTTCCCCGGCCCATACTCGAATTCTGAGAAAAATTCCTTCTCTATCGCGTTGACGTGGAACTCGCCGAACGAGTGGCCTTTCACGAAAGACACTGCATCGGTGACAAGGTCACTCTTGGCTACCTCCCTGACATACGACCACTTTATTTCGCCAGGCATGTCCTCGAGGTTATATATGGCTGACAGGACTATCTGGAGGGGAGAACCCTTGGGCGCCAGAATTGCATCCACGCCCCCGCCTACCGATTCGAACTTCTCTTGCGTCTGGACCCGCAGGTTGTATACAGTAACAAGCAGCGCCGTGCCAATCGCAATGCTCAACGCCGCCAGTGCTGTACTCATGAGGTGCTGGCGCATGCTTTTCAGGACTATTCGCAGGAAGCTCAAGGCGCACCTCCCGCGTCGGCGAAGGCCTTGTTCACATCGAGAAAAAGCACCTGCTGCTCAAAGGCTTCCGCGATTTCCCGCTCATGGGTTACGACCATCAGACCCACGCCGCGCTCGGCGGCAGTCTCCTTGAGGAGCTTGACAACCTCCCTGGAGTTCTTCGGGTCAAGCGAGCCGGTGGGCTCATCAGCGAGGACCAGGTCAGGCTTGTTGGCCAGCGCCCGCGCTACCGCCACCCGCTGCTGCTCGCCGATGGACATCTGCGACGGATAGTGGTGCATACGTGCTGAGAGCCCAACCCTGTCGAGAAGTTCCTTTGCGAGCGCCGAGCCCGCCGCCTTCTTGCCGGAAAAGGTCTCGGCAAGAAGAACGTTCTCCAGTGCAGTAAAGCCCTGGAGGAGATTGAAGTTCTGGAAAATGTACCCGAGGTGATTTGCCCGGAAGCGGTCGCGGCTTGCTTCGCCCATCTTGTCAAGACGCTCGCCGCAGACTTCTACCCGCCCTTCCCCGGGCACGAGAAGCCCGGCAACGATATTCAGAAGCGTGGTTTTCCCAGAGCCCGATGGCCCGGATATGGCCACACGGCCGCCATCCTGGAGTTCCCATTCGGGAATCCTGAGCACTTCGAGAGACTCGGTCCCCGACCTGTAGGAGAACTTCAAATCACTGATATTGACAACCATTGCGCACCCGGCCTACCTCCGGGGAACACAACAGGGGCTCTCGGTGGTCCCGTGGTGTTACTGCGTGGCAGCGCTCATTTGAGAGTCATCAAACTACGCAAGCTCACGTTGTGTCCCCAGACCCCAAACGAAGTGCATAGTGTACAGGGAATTGGAGCCGACATTCAAGTCATTCCTTGAAATTCCGCCTCCCCAGCCAAGCAGAACACGGCATTCCGTCTGTTTCAGGCCCGGGCACCTCGCCGCCGAAATGCAAGCCACGCGCAGGCAATCAGAAACAGGGGCGCGAAGTAGCCGATCAAGTGGTCAAGTGGAGTCGGACTATCATCCACGGCACATGAGCAGCCCCCTTTCTTCTTGTCGCTTGCAGGCGGGGGCGGTGCGCTCCCTACGGTTATGTAGTCAGTCTTGATCTCGCTGTCACTGCCTGCCGGTCCGGTCACGGTCAGTGTAACAGTGTAGACGCCCGCTACAGTATACTGGTAGCTCGGGCTGCGGTCTGAACTCGTGCCGCCGTTGCCGAAATCCCATGACCATGAAGCGATATCTCCCACAGACAAGTCGGTAAACTGGACATCGAGCGGCGGCCCACCGCTGGTGGGGGCTGCTGTGAACTCAGCGCTGATAGAGCCGGGGTCGGTGACGGTTATGTAGTCTACTTTCGTTTCGGTGTCGTCCCCATCAGGACCATCTATTGTCAAGGTCACCGTGTAGGTGCCGACAAGGTTGTAAGTATGAGTCGGGTTCGCGCTGGTGCTGTCGATCGTGCCGTCCCCGTCGAAGTCCCAGGCCACAGAAGTATACGTGCCTGTCGAGAGGTCTGTGAAAGCGACGGCCAGCGGCGCCGGGCCGCTGGTCGGAGACGCGCTGAAATCAGCAGCAGGCACGCTGGGATCGGTCACTTCTATGTAGTCGATTTTCGTCACCGTATCGCTTCCACCAGGACCTGACACCGTAAGGCTCACAGTATACAGACCCGGCATGGTGTACGTGTGCGACGGGTGCTGCTCCGTGCTGTCCGGCGTGCCATCGTTCTCGAAATCCCACTCCCAGGAGGTTACCTCTCCCGTTGATTCATCAGTGAAGTCCACGACAAGCGGTGAAGTCCCACTCGTCGGGCTGGCAGAGAACTCCGCGACAGGTGGCTCCCAGACAGTTATGTAATCCGTCTTCGTTTCTGTGTCACTTCCGCCAGGCCCCGTCACAGTAAGACTCACAGTATAGGTGCCCGCCATCGTGTATGTGTACGACGGGTGCTGCTGTATGCTGTCCGGCGTGCCATCGTCGTCGAAATCCCACGACCACGAGGTTATGCTGCCTGTTGACTCGTCCGTAAAGTCAACGGCAAGCGCCACCAGGCCGCTCGTGGGGTTAGCGGAGAAAGCCGCCAGGGGCGCACCCGTGACAGTTATGTAATCGACCTTGGTTTCTGTGCTACTTCCGCCGGGACCCGACACGGTAAGGCTCACAGTGTAGGTGCCCACTACAGTGTAGATGTATGACGGGTGCTGCTCCATGCTGTCCGGCGTGCCATCGTTATCGAAATCCCATGACCACGAAGTTATGTCGCCGGTTGACTCGTCAAGAAAGTCAACTGTAAGCGGTGCAGCGCCAGTCGTGGGGTCGCCGGAGAATTCCGCCGCGGGCGGTTCCCAGACAGATATGTAGTCAATCCTGGTTTCCGTGTCACTTCCGCCAGGCCCGGTGACAGTCAGGCTTACAGTGTAGGTCCCGGCCGTGTTGTAGATGTGGCTCGGATGCTGCAATATGCTGTCGGGTGTGCCGTCATTGTCGAAATCCCACGACCAGGAGGTTATGGCGCCCGTTGACTCGTCCGTGAAGTCAACAGAGAGTGCCACCAGGCCGCTCGTGGGGTTCGCAGAGAAGGCCGCCAGAGGCGCATCGTAGACAGTTATGTAGTCGGTCTTGGTCTCGGTGTCGCTTCCCCCGGGCCCGGTAACTGTCAGGCTTACGGTGTAAGTCCCGGCCGCACCGTAGGTGTATGACGGGTGCTGCTCTGTGCTGTCCGGCGTGCCATCGTTGTCGAAATCCCATGACCACGAAGTTATGTCGCCGGTTGACTCATCGGTAAAGCTGACAATAAGCCCTACACCACCTGTCGTGGGAGTGCCGGAGAAGGCCGCCCCAGGCGGTTCCCAGACAGTTATGTGGTCTATCTTGGTTTCAGTAGTGCTTCCGCCAGGCCCGGTAACTGTCAGGCTCACGGTGTAGGTTCCGGCCGTGTTGTAGATGTAGCTCGGATGCTGCAATGCGCTGTCGGGAGTGCCGTCATTGTCGAAGTCCCACGACCACGAGGTTATGGAACCTGTTGACTCGTCCGTGAAGTCAACAGTGAGCGCCACCACACCACTGGTAGGGCTGGCAGAGAAGGCTGCGACAGGCGGCTCCGTGACTGTTATGTAGTCGGTCTTGGTTTCGGTGTCGCTTCCCGCAGGCCCCGTAACTGTCAGGCTCACGGTGTACACCCCGGCGCTGGCGTAGATATGGGTGGGGTTCTGCTCCGTGCTGTCCGGCGTGCCATCATTTTCGAAGTCCCATGACCAGCCCGTTGTATCGCCTGTCGAGCCGTCAACGAAGTCGACCGTCAGGGGCGCGGCGCCGAGTGTCGGCATTCCCACGAAACCGGCGGTAGGAGCAACGGGGGCGCCTGTGGCAACTACGTACTCGACACCCGAGGTGCCCGATGCATCACCGTCACCGTTGCAGTAGGTTATCCTGTACCAGTAGATATCCGCAGCCGGTATGGTATCTGTCAGGCTGTAGTTCGCAGCGAAATCCTGAACCAGAGTAACGTCTGTCGCGAAGGCCTGGTCGGTTGCGCGCTCAATCTTCACGCCAGTCAGGCCCGATGTGCCATTCGGCGGCTCCGTAACGACGATATCCACGCTGAGCCCGCCCGGCCAGTTGAGCGTGAAATCACCCGTGGTCGCGTCGTGCACCAGCGAGTAGGCCATTACCGGCCCAGCCGTCTGGCTCTGATATTCCGGCACATCCATGTCGAATCTGATTAGGAACTTCTTCTGGTAGGTGACGGACGCACTGCCATCGGATGGCCCGCCGGATATCGCGCACGTGTCGGTGACAGGCACCTCGGACCAGCCTGCATCACCGTCGCCGGATTCCACAATTATGTCAACAATCAGGTTGTGCACGCCGTTGTAGTAGAATGTGCGGTCAAGAGGGATCTCAAGCCATTCGTTCGGCGAACCTGTTACAGGGACCACGTATGCGGCGGGGTCTCGTACTACTGTCGCATCGAGTTCCGTGTAGTTCAGGGCGAAGCTGGTGCCCAGTGAAGTGAGCGTGGTATGGCCCAGCCTGACTGTCACATTCGCATACGTAAACGAGGCGCCCGCATCGGTTCTTTGCCAGTATATCTTCTTGATAGTCCCCTCATCGGAAAGCTCACCCGGCGTGTACAGGAACTGGGCGCGCGCGCCTGAAGAGGCCCAGGGAACGGCAGTCTGACCCAGCCCGCTCGTATCCTCAAAGCCGGACTGTATCGAAGAGAACACGCACGAGCGCAACTGCCTTGTCGAGGGGGTGTTCTCGCCGCTTACAATATCCTGGCACGAAGTGTCTGGCGCAGTTATCACCTGCAGGGTCTTGCCGCTCTCATCCTTGAACAGGTAGGCATCTGCATCAGTGACTTCATCCCACGTCCATTCTATTGTGTCAACGGCGATTCCCTGGCCGCTGAAGCTCCCGGGCACTGATAGAGGGTCGGCGATGTCGGCCAGCACGGAGTTGCTTTCCACAGTCACAAGCCCTTGCGCGTTGCGGAATGTGATTGCGTAGTACCATGGCTCGCCGCTGGGCACGTCGTCCTCGAACGAATAGCCCTCAATGCCGAAATCCTTGACAATCACGGCGCCGGACATGTCAGAGTTCAGGCTGCGCCTTATCCTTACCGCGGTCTGCAGCAAGGTGCTGTTCTTCGGAGGCATGACATCGATTGTGGCCTTGCCCCAGAGGCCGGGTGTTACGGTGAAGTCCGCATCCGTTGGGTCATGGACGGCGGTGTAGATGGTGTCGGTGCTCGTCTCGGTGCTGTAGTTTCTGTTCTCCGCCATGATGTCAATCTTCACGTGGTCGAACACCCACGTGGCATCCCAGTTGCCGGAGTCGAATGCGCCATTCATGTAGACTCTTACTTTTATCGTGTTGGCACTTACGTAGTCTGTCGACCAGCCGGAATCCTTGGTTCTGACAACCGGGTTGTCAGGATTGACATCAGTTATGAAGTCCCATAACAAGCTTTCCGCGGCATCGCGCCAGACAGCACCCCTGCCGAGGTCATTGAGGAAGTCGCTGCCGACGGTCTCCCACGTGGTGCTGGTGAAATTGTATATCTGCACCTTGGCCTCATCTATATATTGAATTTCCATCGGATCGGTGATAGGAACCGTACCTGTATTGCCGGTGAAGTAGACTTTCGAGGTGAATGTCAGGGTCCCTATGTCTGAGCCGCTCAGGCCGGTGCTTGAGATGTCAAACGAGAACTCAGCCCACAGTTCCTGCGGGTCTACCGCAGGGAAGTTCTGGTAATCGCATGACCAGTACAGGCTGTCACTTTCGGCTTGCATGTTGCTGATGGCCTCGCCGTTACTGACCAGGGCGTAAGCGGACGGGTTGCCCCCGGGTGCGACAGCGCTCGGGTAAATATCGGGGAAGCTGCTTCCACCTCCCGGAATGTTGTATGCGACGCACTTACGCGTGTAGGCCGTGTTCTCCTCAAGCCCGGTTTCCGTATATGACGTTGCATCCTCGCCTGCATCGGCAAGCCATCCTCCTGAGCCGTCCCGAATCTCGAATCCTGCTTCATCGGTCGATTTGTCGGTCCATTCCCACGTAATTGAAGTGGCTGTTACACTCGCGCTGTCAGCCAGGAAATCCTCCGGGTCTGCAGGAGGATAGTGTATTATGTTGATGGAATCCTGATACCACCCCGTTTCCGTACCCGCCTGGTTGCGGAACTTGATGCGGTATTTCCAGTCTCCGTTGGTCGGTACAGTGTCGGTCTGCGTGTAGGTTTGCGTCCAGTCGCCGTCAATCACAGCGTAGTCAGGCCCACTCCAGTCCCCCTCCAGGTCGCGCTCGATATATACTCCGGTCTGGGGCAGCGTAGAGTTGAGCGGCTCAGTCACAGTAATCTGCACCTGGGCGCTTCCCAGGTCCGTCAGTACAAGGTCAGTATCTACAGGCTCATGAACCAGTGTGTACTGGGTATCGTCGGCCGTCGGGCCACTGTAGAGCTTGGTGTATGCCTCAGTGAGGTCAATCTTCACGTGGTCGAATATCCACACCGCCTCATCCGCAGTTGAGTTAAAGCCGCCCTGGATGTAGACTCTTATCTTTATGATACTGGCGCTGACATAATCCTCTGACCAGCCGGAGTCCTTGGTCCTGATAATCGGGTTCTCAGGATTGACATCCGTGGTTTGGTCCCATATTGCCGCTTCCGCAGAGGTGTCCCAGACAGTTGGCCTGAAAACACTAAAGAAGTCAGTACCCATTGTCTCCCAAGTGGTGCTGGTGACGTTGTATATCTGAACCTTAGCTTGGTCAATGTAAGGTATCTCCATCGGGTCATTCAAGGGCGGTGGGCCTGAAGAGCCTGTGAAATAAACCTTCGAGGTGAATGTCATACTGTCAATTTCCGAGCCGCTGAGCCCGGTGCTTGAGATGTCGAACTCGAACTCCGCCCAGATTTCCTGAGGGTCGTTGGCCGGGAAGTTCTGCCTGTCGCATGACCAGTACAGGCTGTCGTCCACAACCTGCATGTTGCTTATTGACTCCCCGTTGCTGTGAAAAGTGACATCCGGGTTCGAGCCAGGTGTGGCAGCACTCGGGTAGATATCGGGGAATACGCCTGTCCCCCCCGCCGTGACGTACGAGCGGCAGTGCCTCGTGTAGGCGGTGTTTTCACTCAGGCTGGACTCAACTACCGAGCTCGTGTCCGCCCCCACATCAGCCACCAACGCATCCGTATCATCCTGGACCTCGAACCCCGTCTCGTCGGACGAATCGTCAGTCCAGTTCCATGTAATCGAGCTTGCCGTGATTGTGTCGCCATAGAAGGCAAGCGGCTCATTAGGCGGGTACCCGATAACGTCGATGGAGTCTACGTAGGAGTTCGTCGGCGTCCCGTCGCCGTTTCGGAACGTGATGCGGTAGTAGTAGAGGTCGTTGCTCGGTACGGTATCTGTATGCGTGTAGGTTGTCGTCCAGCCGCCGCCAATTTCCACCGGGCTGCTGAAGCCGGGGTCTGTGTCGCGCTCGATGTAGACCGCGGTACTACCTGCCGTCGGGTTTGGCGGAGGAGTTACGACGACTTCCACCTGGCCGTTCGAATGCAGGTCAGTCAGTGAAAGGTCCGCAGCCACCGGGCCGTGGACCAGAGTATAGACAGGACCGTCGGTGGACGCATTGCTGTAGTTGCGATTCATTGGAATCATGTGGGTTCGGAACATGAAGTCGTAGGTTGCAGTGGGTGTCCATGTCGAGGTTGCGCTGTTGTAGAAGTAGTACTGGCCGCCTGCGTACGCATCGCTGTTTTCATAGTAGATGTAGTTTCGGTATGTGCTGAGACTGCTTGTGCCGTCGCTTCGGAATACCATGGCATAGAGGGTGCCCGCGGCCAGCATCGGCGGTGATGCAAAGGTGGCGGTGTGCCACTTCGCACCGGTGCCTATGTTGGGCAGAGCGACCTCGGCAAGCGGGGCGCTGCTTCTGTCTGGCTCTCCGCCGGAGGTGGGGTAGATTTCCACTACCACATCGTAAGTGGCGGCGTCGTACCCGTAGCCATAGAACTCGACCTTCGTAAGCTCGCCGCTGACACCCGGCGTGAAGGTCTGGGCATACCTGTAGTCAGCATACATCTGGTAAACAGTTGAATAGATTGTTTCCTGGTACTGGTCCTTGGCTTCCGGGCCGGTAACCAGCAGGTTGTATGCAAGGCACTTGCGCGTGTAAGGCGTGTTCTCACTCAAGCCGCTTTCCGTGAATGAACTCGAATCCTCAGCCGTGTCGGCTATCCAGGTGTCCGACCCATCACGGATCTCATATCCGGCCTCATCCGTGGCAACGTCAGTCCATTCCCACGTGATTGAGGTGGTTGTAATCGTCGCGCTGTTTGCCTGAAAGCCGGTCGGGTCTGCGGGCGGGTAGCTTAATATGAAGATGGAGTCCTTGTACCACCCGGTTTCCACGCCTACCTGGTTGCGGAACTTCATGCGGTACCACCACGTCCCGTTGCTCGGCACGGTGTCAATGCGGGTGTACGGGTCGCCGTCGCCGTCTGGCCCGTCGTCCCAGCCGCTTGCGAGCTCTGTCGGGCTTGTCCAGTCAAACTCGTCGTCGCTTCGCTCGATATATACGCCGGTCGATACTACATCGTGGTTTACCGGTTTTGTTATGGTTATCACGACTTCAGCGCTGCCTGCGTCTGTAAGTTGCATGTCGGTGTCAAGCGGCTCGTGGACCGGCGTGTACAGAGTATCAGTGTCCGAAGCGGCACTGTAGTTGGGCACAGTCTTGAACGCGAAGTTCGGCACTCCGCGAACGTAGCTGGGGTCTGCGTTTATGGGCCACTGCCCGCTCGTACTGTTACCGTTGCAGCCACCGACTATGGTTATGTTCGAGTCCGACGAGACGCTCCCAAGCGCATCGTAGTAATACGTGTAGCTCGAGCCGTTGTCCCACGTCGAGATTCGGTACGTCTGTCCCGCCGACAGCTTCAGGAACTGTGTCAGGCTCGCCTCAACCCACGAACCCGTAGGCGGCAATGTGAAATCGTGCTCGAACAGAAGCGTCCCCGAATCATCGTGGATACTCACCTTCGAGCCTGCACGGCGGGAAATCTTTGTTACCCAGATATCGGCAGAAGGGGTGAAGCGGAACCCCCTGGAATAGGTGGTGCTGCTGGTACTGTAACCGCCGTCGTATCCTGCCGCATAGTGGCTGATAAGCCTGTACCTGAAGTTGACCAGGCCGTACACCGTGGCGCTGCTGGTGCTGGAAGGATACGTAGTCCCATAGCAGCCGTGTGTTATGTCTATCGCAGGCACTTCCGTAACACTTGCGAGGGGGTCGGAATAGTACGTGTAGGATGAGCCGCCATCATAGGTTGAAAGACGGTATCTCACGCCTGCTGAAAGCTGCCACGGCGTGGCGAGGTCCTCTTCCACCCACTCGGCATCCGGGCTTGTGCTGAACGTGTGCTGCTCCAGGAGAGTCCCTGTATCAGAATGCAGGCTCACCACTGACCCCGCGTACCGGGACAGCCTTGTAATCTCGATATCAGCCTGTGGTGTGAACCGGATTCCCCTGTAGTTGGTCGCGGTGCCGGACGAGTATGCGCCATCGTATGTGCATGCATCCGCTTCCGCGTTGTAAGGCCATATAAACGACCTGCACTGGCGCGTGTACTCCGTGTTTTCGCTAAGTCCCGTCTCAAGCGCGGTAGTGGCGCCTGCGTTGGCCCAGACGTAGTTGACATCGGAGGTGTCCTGGATTACGAAACCCTCTTCATCGTCTGAATCGTCCGTCCAACCCCACTCTATCGAGGTCGGAGAAATGAGCGTGCCGGAGAAATTCAAAGGCTTGTCAGGCGGATAGCTGATTATTGTGATTTTCTTGTCCGAAGACCACGCGGTCTCCACAAAGTCGCCGTTCTGGAAGCGGATGCGGTAGAGATACGTTCCGTTTGCCGGGACAGTGTCGGTTACGCCGTAGACCTGCGTGTAGACCGCAGTCACATCGACTGCATCCGTGGCCCAGTTCTCACCTTCAAGTATGCGCTGGACAAACACTCCTGTCTCGCCGGCAGTTCCGTTTGGCGGCGCAGTGACATCAATCAGCACCTGTGCGCTTCCCTGATCCGACAAAGTAAAGTCGCTAAGCGTCGGGTCATGTACCGCCGTGTACTTCGACATGTCCGCGGTGGGGTTGCTGGGGTCGATTGTCTTTGTGTGATAGATGAAGTTGACAACCCCGTACATGGTGACTGTAGTTGAGTTGGTGTCAGGAAAGTCATCAGCGGTGTCGTACCACGACCTTTCAATTGTTATATCAGATGTGGAAGAAGGCATGTTACAGTAGTAATAGCCGGTAGTGCGAACCGCGATCATATATGTCTGGCCCGCAGTGAGATTCAAGGGGGATGAGAGACTGTAGGAGGGCCATGTTGCATCTCCGACAGCCGGGTCTACTGTAGCAAGCACATTCCTGGACATATCCCAAATAGTCACCTTCTGACCGTTGGTGTATGTTCTAACGCTGGTAACCGTAATGTCACTGTTGACGGTAAACTCAAATCCCATAGTATAAGTCGAGTTCGGCCCCGTGAACGACCCGGGATAGTTTACAGCGTCCTGATCAGATCCAGCGCTCTCCGTGTAGGCGACCACACGCCGTGCGTGCTGAGTGTTCTCCGAAAAGCTGGATTCATCATAGGTCGTGACATCCGCCCCCACGCTGGCAATCGGGTTGTCTGACGTATCCCTGACTTGGAAGCCATCCTCATCGGTCGAGGTGTCGTTCCAGGCCCACCGGATGGTTGTTGTGTCAATCGTCTGGGCCGGGAGGGCAGTCGGGTCGCCGTCAGGAGCTGCAACAACGATGTAGGCTCCGACGATAAGAGCGATAAAGACTACAAGGCTCGTAACCCCATATTTGCGCTTGGTCATTTGGCCAACTCCCATATTGTCAAGAGAACAGTGACAGCCATTACCTAAAAGCCTATATAATACTGACGGATTCCACCAGCAGATTCTCACGCAAAATTGTCCATATATTCCTCTCTTCCTGTGAGCAAACTGGAGGATAAACAGATAACCGGACCCGCGTTGAGGCCAAGTGCATCGAAGGAGCCCTCAGTTGTGACAAACTCTCGCAGCAGGAACGCTGCTGTCAGTGGTATCCCCGCTTGCGCAGCTTCAGGACGAGATCTCGATACGGCAGGAAATGCCGAGCTTTTTCAGCTTGCTTGTGAGGGTTGTCCTCGGTATGCCGAGAATCCTTGCCGCACGGGACTTATTTCCTTCTGCCTCTTCCAGCGCAGCTTTTATCAGAGATTCTTCTATTTCCCTGAGGGAAAGCCGCTTGCCGACCCCAGTGACATGCTCCGACGCGGTATCCGTCAGAATGTGCCTTGACAGATACTTGGCATTGAGAGTGCCATCCCCAATGGATGCCACGCGGGATATCTCGTTTTCAAGCTCCCTTACGTTCCCGGGCCACTCGTAGTCCATGAGTATCTTCAGGAATTCCTTCTTTTCATCTTCGGAAACCTCAAGGGAAGTGTTAGTTGCCCTTTCCCAGAAATGTTCAACCAGATGAGGAATGTCTTCCTTTCTCTCGCGCAATGGAGGCAGCTCTATCGTGAGGACGTTCAGCCGGTAGTAGAGGTCCTCTCTCAACTCGCCGGCGTCGATTAACTGCCGTGGGTCTACGTTGCTGGCGGAGACAATTCTCGTGTCAACATCTATCAGCTTCTTACCCCCAACCCTGCGAATCGCCTTTTCCTGGAGTACCCGAAGAAGCTTCCGCTGCATCCCGGCACTCATGTTCCCAATTTCATCCAGGAAGAAAGTGCCGCCATGTGTAATCTCGAAAAGCCCCTTCTTCGTCGTGTCAGCACCGGTGAACGCTCCCTTCTCATATCCGAAAAGCTCGCTCTCAAGAAGACTCTCTGGTATCGCGGCGCAGTTCAGAGCCATGAAGTGCCTCTTCCTTCTCGGACCGTTGTAGTGAATCGCCTTGGCGACGAGTTCCTTGCCGGTGCCGCTTTCCCCGCAAATGAACACTGGAATGTCTGTCTCAGCCACCCTGTCGAGCAACTGAAAGAGTTCCTGCATCTTGGCGCTTTTGCCGATTATATTCTTGTAGCTGTAGCGCAGTTCGAGTTCCTGCTGCTTCTTCTCAAGGTCGGAGCGTGTCTGTTCAAGGTTCAAGCGCGTCTTTTCGAGCTTCTCACCGAGTTTTTCGCTCAATGCACGCACGCGCTGATACAACCGTGCCTTGTCAATAATCAGGGCTGCCTGTTCCATAAGAGTGACCATAAAACTCACTGTTTCCTGCGGGAGGTCAACCACGGCAAAACGGCTGTCAAGGTAAACTGCGCCCATGACCTTTTCCTTTATCGCCAGGGGAAAAGCAAATACTCCCTTGAGGGCGCTTGGAACTGCCGAGATCAACCTGCCGAAGGTCTCAGAGCGCCGGATATTTCCCGCCGTGAACACTGTTCCGTCCGATATCACTTTCGCGGCAATTTCGCAGATGGTCGGATAATCCGAGTCAGATGTGACATTGCCCGGGAAATTGCTCTGGGCTGCAAATTCCCAATTCTTGTCTTCGACAAGTACTATGAAACCCCTTTCGGCGCCGCTTGTTTCGATTGCAGCATCAAGGATTCGCTCGAGGACTTCTTCTGTTTCTGTCTCAGAGTTTATCGCTTTGGTAATCTCAAGGATCTTCCTGAAATTGTCTCGGTCCCGCTCTACCTTCTCGACCTTCTCCTCCGGTGCAGGATGCGATTCTTCCGAGATGCCGGCCAGAAGCTCTCTCAACTCCTCCCGTGCTTTTCTGACCTCGATTGTCGGAGGTCTTCTCTTGAGCACCTCGGCCGCTTTTCGGACATGCGTTGCGCCTTCAGACTCCCCATGTGCAAGCAGGTACTTGCCATACTCAAGCATGGCAAACTCGATGCCCTCCGCATCCTTGTCAGGCTGCAGCCGGCGATAGAGCTCTATACTTTTCGTGAAATGCGTACCTGCGACAGGATTCCCCTGCGCTGCCAGCACACGTCCCAGCAGGTTGTGAGCCCTCGGCAGGTTGGTTCTCTGCTCCAACTCCTCCGCGCAAGACAGGGCTTTCCTGGCATGCTCGGCTGCCAGGTCAACCTTCCCCTGTTCGAGATATGCGAGAGCGAAGTTCATGTGGCAATCCGCAAACATCCACTTGTGCCCGGTTTCCTCGAAAATTCTGAGCGCTTCCCTTGCCTCGTCAAGAGCTTCTTCCAACTTGCCTGTGCTGATGCGATAGTAAGCGAGGTTATTCGCGGTGTAACCGAGGCTGAGTTTATCTCCTATCTCGGTTCCGATTTCCCGGGCCTGCAGAAGGTACTCGATACCTTCTTCATCCCTGCCAAGGTGGCTCAGAGTTATGGCGATGTTGCCTACGGCGCGAATGAGCTGAGTCTTGCTCCCGAGCTTCTCCGAGACTTTCTTGTGCGACTTGTGGTACTCAAGAGCCAGAGAGTACTTCCCTCGAAGGTAGTGTACAACTCCGGTGATATTCAGGACGTAGACGAGAACAGCGTCATCGTTCTCTTCAGTCAGGGCAAGCGCTTTCTTGCAGTAGGCTTCAGTACGCATGTATTCTTCTCTTCTGAGGTAGACCGTGGCGATAATACAGTAAGAATAAGCTCTTACAGGATTGGGTATCCCTTTTCTCCCGGCAGCTTTTTGTGCTGTCTCCAGAGTTTCTGAGAAGCGGCTGCTGTCGAGATGAATTCTGGCAATCAGGTTCGAGAGTATCGCTTTCTCTACAGCATCCTTGCGCACCCTCTTCTCCGCTTTGGCAGCCCGCAGCGCTGTTTCAAGGTTGCCACCCCTGGTCATTATCCTGGCCACTTCAATGACAGTGCTGTCCTCGCTGTCCAGGATAGCGCGTATTTTTTGCCTGATTTCACTAAGTTTGCCTGGCATTGTTTTCTCCTCAGCAGGTGCTTGCATTAAACCATAACAGTTATTGGAGAAAAAGCAAGGGTAAAATTGACGATTTTCGTCTATGTGACGATATTCGTCAGTACCGCAGGTGTTATTACAGTTTCAGTATCAACTGGTTCTCTTCGCATCTACTTGTTCTGAACCAAGTTGCGGAAAAAGCTGCTATCCGTGTGTTTGGGAACGGTTTTTGCATAGGATGCATTGTGATTTGAGCCACTTTGCTTGGGTCAAGTGCACACAAGAGGTAATTATGAGAAACTGGCTGACCTTGTTCATACTGGCGTTTTTGTGCGCGATTGTCGCCGGCTGCACACAGCCACGGATTGGCAGTCTGGAGTACTCGTGTCCCTATGGAAATACGGCGAGGAACTCGAAGAAGCGATGGTGGGGCGAGAAGAGACCCGCCGCCAATATCGATATTGACAAATTCATGTGGCGCTGGCGCGGGCTGACCAAGTAGCTCGCTGCTGACTTGAAAACTCCGGTTGAGAAGAGCGCTTGCACAGCACGGGTTGCGGTTCAACTGGTTTCGCTGAGTCTGGGGGGGTTAAGGATGAAGCGTCTGTTTGTCTTCTTCGCAGTTCTGGTTCTGGTATCGGCGGGTTGTGCTCCGTCCTCAAGCAACAGCAGCACAAGCGACGGTGAGGGAGGCGGAGGCGGCGGCTCTGTCGGCCCGGGTACTTTCAGGTTTGAGCCGGGAAGCGCGTACGCTTCTCCGGGTGATACTGTAAGCTTCCAGCTACTCGATGGCACTGCGTCCTACCAGTTCGGTTACGTGGACCCCAACGACATACAGAGCTACGACGACCCCTCGCAAGGACAGGCCACGTTTGACAGCAACACGGGAGTTGGTTCCTACACGGTCGGACCCAATACGGACTGCACTGACAGGCTTGCCGCTTCCGACGCAGATGGCAACATCGCCTATCTCGTCATCACCGTCGGCGAAGGCGGTGGCGGTGGTGGTGGCGGCGG
>DAOVDS010000028.1 GCA_030669415.1 bacterium | reverse complement strand
CGAATACCCACAGTCCGCCGCGGACCACTCTGGGGGCCAGGCCTTGAGGCGCTTCGCCGCCGGCTGTGCTTTCGGCATTTCCTTCGGTCATGCCGGTATTCTCGGCTTCATTGGACGGTTCTTCGTTCTCAGCCATGCTTTCCAGTGCCTGCGTGTAGAGTGAGTCGGCTCTTTCGGACCCTGAAACCCTAACAATCCTTCACAGGGCGGCTGTGAATGTACAGGTTGGCGTGCCTCGTTGTCAAGCGTGAAGTGCACAACCCGCTTCGGCCCGGCGGCTGAACCGCCCTGCGCGTGTCACAAGCTTGTGCAGCCTTCGGCTAAAATTTGAACTCGAGCTGGAAGAGGAACTCGTTATTCTTGACCTGTTTTTCTCCCTTGCCGGGGTCCTCATCGTAGGCAGTGTACTCCATCTTGACAGTGACGCCTTTGCGGATTTCGAGGAGCGCGCCAATCGTGAGCTCATCACGGTCCCACGACATCGGCTGGGCGGTGGATTTGTCCATCTGCATCCTCAGGTGGCCCGCGCGCAGCAGCACTTCTACGGAGCGCAGCCATCCGCGCCGCAGGGGCAGACGGTAGGAGGGCTGGACGTAATAGCCTTCACGAAACAGGTCTGAGTCGCGGGCGAGGATATACATGCCCTGGAAGAAGAAATCGGCGCACCTTGCTGAGAGAGCGCCACCACGGCGCCATTTGCTGTCACCGCGCTCGGCAGTGCCCAGCTTCGGGTCAACAGGGTTGATATGCAGGTTGAGGAACGCGGCGTCACTGTCATCAAGCCTGGAGACCAGGCCGAAAAGCGACACGTCGAGCCACTGTTTCTTGCCGCCGGCGCACCGTGCCCCGAGGGCGAGCGAGTACTCCTCGTTCTCACCGAGGCTGGCGAGGGCATCGGGCTTCTTGTCGCTGACGAGGTAGTACTGTTCCTGCTCGCCAGGTTTGCGTGAATCGAGTGTCAGCCCGTTGGCAACAGCGGCTTTCATGTAGGCATGGCTATCGCCGTCCGGAACTTTGATGCGGTATGAGATGCCGAAATCGTGTGTGCGCCAGAACGCGCTTCCGACAAGGGGATAAGACTCCGTCCTGCGGGTCGGCTTGAAGATTCTCCCGTCCAGCCCGAAGCGCAGGCGCTGACCGCAGGGGAGGTTGTCGAGCTCGGCGTAGGCTGTTTTCACCCATGCCTCGTCGGCCTCGAACCTGCCCTGCGCCACGAGCGAGACATGCTCAGAGAACCTGGCATCCACCTCTATGGTGAACTTGTCAAGCTGTCCGCGCCTTGCTGGAACAACCCTGTCACGCTGAGCGTAAAGCCACTCGAGCTCCAGCTCGAAGTTTACCCGCAGCCTCTTCAGAACGCCGGAGTCGCCTACCTTGCTGGCTTTGAGCTTCTTCTCGAGCAGTTCCACGCGCTCTTCGAGAGAGAGCTTCCTTTCCTGTTCAGGTTTGCTGTCCTGCGCGGCTTTCGCAGCTTCTTGAGTCCTGTCGGCCTGCGTGCCTGCCGACTGCTGAGCGTACGCGGGAACTGCGACAAAACACGCGACAAGCAACCATACAACAAGCATCCGGGCCATTTCTCTCTCCTATGGCAACTGTTGGTTGATATTGTAGACCCTGTCAGTAACGAACGGCTTGAGCCCGAGTATACGGTTCGGGTCCCAGTCGTTCGGGATATCCTGGTCGATGCTCTTGTCGAAATCGGCGCTTAAATACTGTTTGTGGGTGTCTGCGTAGACATCGGCCTTTATGCGGTTGTATACTGAGTCAATCTCCGCGTGCGTTGTGGCGGGAAGAAAGCTGCCGTTGACAAGGGTGCGGATGCGGTTGGTGTAGATGGTCACGTACTCCGGGACGTTCAATATGCGCTCAACAAGCACATGCGCCCCGGCCGAGGTGGGGTGGTAGATGTCCAGGTCGAGCATGGTGTCGGCATCCTGCCCGGGGCCGTGGAAGCAGCCGAAGACCTCGTTCAGGTCCCAGGGGATGAACTCGAACTTATCGGTGACCATGTTGTGGTAGAGGTAGAAATTACACTTGCGCCCCGCGATGGAGTCCATGTTGGACAGAACCGTATTCGCCGCGAGATAGTAGAGAAACCCGTTCACGTTGAAGACTTTTTCGATTTCCGTCTTGAAGTTGACATTGGGGGTGTTGTTGAGGACATCGAGGAAGTGAATGAAGTCTGACCAGTCATCTTCAATCTCGTTGGTCTTCTTCTCATACGGCGGGTTGTCCGGGGGGTTCTTGTAGAGGTTCGGGTCGCTGCCCTTCCAGGTGAGGTCACCGCCCTGCTGGCCCGACTTGTAGAGGTTGCCGGCGCTCTCGGGGAACCGGTCGTCAAGGTATGACTTGTTCACCTGCTCGACAGAGATATAGACGCCGAAGAACTCCCGGTTGTACGTCCCTGGCACTGTGACGTACAGCTTGATGTGGCTGGTCCTGCTTGCCGGTGAACCTGCCGCCTTGAAGATGTCGTAACCGAGCATCTCACGCATGAGCGACGGGTCCTTGAAACAGTTGTTGAAGTTCAGTTTCTTGAGCCCGTGGAAGCGCGCCTCAGGCACGAACTCGTTGAGATGTATCTTGAAAGACTTCTTGGGCGGCGGCACAGCGTGATAGGATGAGTTGCCTTTGTAGCGTATGCCGACATTGTTGTAGGTTTCGGTCTTGAACCTCAGCGTTCCGGAAACATACTCGAACGGGTCGTTCTGCAGCGCCTGCCAGTTAACGGCGGAAATTTCTATCTCGTAATCATCGAGCGTGTTCCTGTTGAAAATGACCGCGTAGTCAGCCGGAGGTTCCGGTACAATCGCGCTGGAGTTGCTCCCGTGCGAACCGCCGCCGCAGTTGAATAGTGGCAGCGTCAGCACCGCTGTAAGACAAATGAAGGCCAGGGAGGCAGACTTCATCCTATTCCCTCCTCTACGGTCCGAGCTGGTTAAGTATGTTTGTCACTCTCTGCGTTACAAAAGGCTTCAGCCCGAGAATCCGGTTCGGGGCCGAGTTGTTCGGGATATCCTGCACAATGCTGTTGTCGAAGTCGGTGATGGTGAAGTCCCTGTAGATGTCAAGATAGACATCCGCCTTTATGCGGTTGTATATGCTGTCAATCTCCGCGTGTGCGCCGGTCGGCGCGAAGGCGCCGTTGACAAGATCTCCGACTCGCTGCACGTAGGTGTCCATGTAGTCAGGGACGTTGAGCACGCGGTCAACAAGTAAGTGAGTACCGCTCGAGGTGGGGTTATAGATGTCGAGATCCAGCATATCGTCGGCACTCATGCCGCTCCGGTAGTTGCCGTAAGCCATGTTCAGGTCCCAGGCAATGAACTCGAATTTGCCTGTAGCCATATTATGATAGAGGTAGAAGTTGGCCCGGCGGCCGGCGACCGAGTCCAGGTTTGAAAGAGCCGTATTTGCCGCAAGGTACGACAAGAAACCATCTACGTTGAACACTTTTTCGATTTCAGTCTTGAAGTTGACATCGGGCGTGTTGTCAAGCACATCGAGGAAGTGAATGAAATCAGACCAGTCATCCTCAAGCTCATTGGTTTTCTTCTCGTACGGGGGGTCGTCCACAGGAGTGGTGTAGGAGGATTTGTCCCAGCCGAGAAACCGAAGCGTCGCGCCATGCTGGCCCGCCTTGTAGAGGTTGCCTGCGTTCTCGGGGAACCGGTCGGCAAGGTAGTGCTTGTTAACCTGCTCAACCGAGACATAAACTCCGAACAACTCCCAGTTGTATGTCCCGGGCACAGTGACATACAGCTTGATGTGGCTGGTTCTGCTTGCCGGGCAGCCTGCTGCATCGAAGATGTCGTAGGCAAGCATCTCGCGCATGAGCGACGGGTCTTTCCAGCAGTTGTTGAAGTTCAGCTTTTTGAGACCGTGGAACCGCGCCTCAAGCACGTACTCGTTGAAGTGTATCTTGAAGGACTTCTTTGGCGGGGGCATCATGTAGAAGGATGAGTTCCCCTTGTAACGTATACCGACGTTGCTGTAGGTTTCATCCTTGAACCTCAGCGTCCCGGAAACATACACAAAGGGGTCATTCTGCAGATTCTGCCAGTTGGAGGCGGAAATCTCGATTTCATACTCGTCGAGCGCGTTCCGGTTATAAGCGAGGGCATAGTCCGGCGGGGGCTCCGGCACAATCGCGCTGGTATCGCTCCCGTGCGAGCCGCCCCCGCAGCCACACAGAGGCAGCGACAGAGCCGCTATCACACAGATAAATGCAAAGGAAACAGGCCTCATTTCTTATTCTCTCCTACGGTCCGAGCTGGTTAAGTATGTTTGTCACTTTCTGGGTCACAAACGGCTTCAGTCCGAGAATCCGCTCAGGGTCCCAGTCATTGGAAATATCTTCCACAATACTCCGGTCGAAATCCTCGCTTGAGAACTCTTTATAGATGTCAAGATAGACATCCGCTTTGATGAGATTATAGACCCTGTCAATCTCCGCGTGCATGGCGGTGGGCGAGAAGTAGCCCTCCACCAGCGCGCGCAGCCGTGACAGGTAGTCAGACATGTATTCGGGCACATTGAGCAGTCGCTCTATCAGTATGTGGTCTCCCGTCGAAGTGGGGTCATAGATGTCGAGTGTCAGCATCTCGTCGGCCGTCAGTCCGTTGTCGCGGGGGAGCGTGTGGTTTCCGAAAGCCTCGTTCAGGTCCCAGGGCAGGAACTCGAACCTGCCTGTAGCGGGGTTATTGTACAGATAGAAGTTGCAGTTGCGCCCCGCAACCGAGTCGAGGCTGGAAAGAGCTGTATTCGCCGCCAGATACGACAGGAAACCAGGAATGTTGAATACCTTCTCGATTTCAGTCTTGAAATCGACGTCCGCGGTGTTGTTAAGAACGTCGAGGAAGTGGATAAGGTCGGACCAGTCATCGGCGGATTCGTTGGACTTCTTGTCATAGCAGCCCCTGTAGGGTGTCGGGTCGCTGCCAAGCCACTTGAGGTCACCGCCCCACATCGCCGCCTTGTATAGGTTGCCGCCGTCGTTGTGGAAGCGGTCTGTCAGATACTCCTTGTCAACCTGCTCTATCATGACGTATACGCCGAAGAGCTCGCGGTCGTAGGTGCCGGGTGCGCTGACATAGAGCTTCACGTGGCTGGTCCTGCCGGCGGGGCAGCCTGCGGCCCCGAAAGTGCCATAAGCCAGCCTCTCGCGCAACATGCTCGGGTCCCACAGGTTGTTGGAGAAATTGAGCTTTTTTACGCCGTGGAAGCGCTGGCTGCTTACGTACCTGTTGAAGTCCACCTTGAAGGGCTTCTTCGGCGGAGGAACGCAGCCAAACGAGGAGTTGCCCTTGTAGCGGATACCGACGTTTTCGTAAGTCTCGGACCCCAACTTCAGCGTGCCTGGCACATACCCAAACGGGTCGTTCTGCAGCGCCTGCCAGTTTGATGCGGTGAAGACCAGCTCGTACTCGTCCACCGCCGCCCGCTTGAATATCAGCGCGTAGTTCGGACCCGCGGCGTGCGCACCGTCGCCGCCGTTACCACCACCGCAACCCGCGGCGGCAGCAGCGACAGCCACCAGGAAGAGCAGAATCCTCTTCACTCAGCTTCCCCTGTCCCAGTTTAAGGTCCGAGTTGCTGCAAAATGTTCGTGCTTCTCTCAACAACATAGGACTTCAAGCCCAGGGTCCGAGTCGGGTCTGTGGCGTTGGGCCAGTCCTGTATCACAGACGTATCGAACGCCGCATCGCTGAACTGTTTCTTGGTGTCAGCGTAGACATCATCCTTTATCAGGCTGTACATTGCATCTATGTCGGGATACATCTCTGTCTCGTTGAAATATGTGTCCATCAAGGCGCGGAGCTTGTTCTCGTAGGACGAAAGGTATTCGGGGATGTCGAGCAGGCGGTCAATGAGGATGCGGTAGTTCCCGAAGGTAGGCGCGTAGACATCAAGGGAAAGCATGTAATCGGCCGTCTTCCCGAACCTCGACTGGCCGAAAGACGTGTTCAGGTCCCACGGGATATACTCGAACCTGCCTGTTTGCGTGTTGTGGTAGAGATAGTAGTTGTGGGCCTTGCCCGCGTAGCTGTCCTGGTACGAAAGAATCGTGTTGACAGCGAGCCAGCTCAGGAACCCATCCACGTTGAAGACAGCCTCGATGGCACTCTTGAACTGAGCATCGGGCGTGTTGGTGACGATATCGCAAAGGTTGATGAGGTCGGAATAGTTGTTTTCAACCTCGTTAGTCTTGAGTTCATAACCTTTCTGAATGTAGGCATTCGCGTCCGAACCCAGGTAAGTAAGGTCGCAGTTAATCCCCTGGGCTTTGAACAGGTTTCCCCCGCTGTTTGGGAACCTGTCCTGCAGGAAGCTCTTGTTGACCTGCTCGACCGAGGTGTACACCCCGAAGAACTCCCGGCTGTAAGTACCCGGTACTGTCACGTACACCCTGACGTGACTTGTCCTGGAGCCGGGCACGCCGGCTGTCCGCATCAGCTTGTACGCCAGCGCCTCACGCATCAAAGTGGGGTCGTTGAAACCGTTGTTGAAGTTGAGCTTCTTCAACCCGTGAAAGCGCTGGGTCGGGTCGAATTCGTTGAAATGAACCTTGAACGATTTCTTCACACCGGGCATCGCGTAGTATGAGGAGTTCCCCTTGTAGCGGATACCCACGTTGTAATAGGTTTCGCTGCCGTAGTGGAGCGTGCCGGACACGTACTCGAAGGGGTCGCCCTGCAGGGCCTGCCAGTTGGCGGCGGGAATCTCTATTTCGTACTCCTCGACGGCCACCTGGTTGTATATCAGGGCGTAGTCTGCCGGCGGGTCGTCGCTGCCCGTACCATAGGCACTGTGGCTGCTCGAACCGCCGCAACCCGCCGCGGCAACGGCAAGCAGCAGCAGAGCGGTCTTCACGGCGCCCCCCAGGTTGTTGAGCCTGCTTCTCACAGTTTACCAGTTCTCCAGAGCGCTTCGACAACGTGTTTCAGAAGGAGCAGGTCGCCCGGGTATGAAACTACCATTTCGTGCCTAAAGTTCCACGCTTTCTCAGAATCGTTGCTTTTCTTCAAGCTGCTCACCGCAGTGCTCGGGAAAATGCCTTTGAGCTTCTCGCGCATTGCCCACGCCCTGTCGGACGCCAGCCCCTTGAGCGAGTCGAGCACTTCCTTTGCAGCGTCGCCAATCCTCTCGCGCATGTCGTGTGCCCGGTCACTGTCCATACCGTTGAGTGTCCTGGCGATGAGCTTCGGTGCAAGGCCGACATACTCCTCCCGGAGCTTCCACGCCTCCTCGCTGTCTATCGGGCCCAGCCCGCGCAGAACCCACGGCGAATACTTGCCCAGAAGACTTCGCCTGACCTTCCACGCTTTCGACGAGTCGACTTTGCCAAGGCTCTCGGCAAGAGCTTCCGGACAGAACTTCTTGGGGCACCTGTCCCTGAACTCCCAGGCCGCAGGTGTGTCCATCCCCCTTATGCTGGCGAGAACTCCCTCCGGCGCGGCTGCGAAAAGCTCTTTTCTGAGTTGCATTGAAGTGTCGCAGTCCAGACCCTTGAGACTCTTAGCCACCTCATGCGGGGCTGCACCTTTCAGCTCCTGGCGCATCTGGAGAGCCTCCCCCTCGAGGGGGTATCCTGCAAGGCTCCTGGCGACATAGCCCGGCTCGCGCTCTGCGAGCTCCCTGCGCAGAACCCACGCGGTCTCGGACTCGACGCCCTGCAGGCCGTAGGCAATGAGTACCGGCTGCTGGTCCTTGAGCTTCTCACGCAGCCTGTCCGCCTGAGGCATATCCACGCCGTTTATATGGTAGGCGCTGATGCGGCTGTCAATGCTGATGTACTCATCGAGAATGGCGTAGAACTGCTCGACCAGCCGGGCGCCGCCGCCGGGAAGCTCGAGCCCGGCAGTGTCCACGCGCGGTTCGTGTTTCTCGGTGGTGCCGGTTCCCTTGGCCGCATACTCCGCCGGGAGCAGGCCTTTTTCGGCAAGCCGCGAAGAAACAACCTGCCAGACATGCTCCGATATCTCTTTCTGCGTCACGCCGACGTTTTCCACAACCACCCAGCGCTGCGGGTCGTCTGCAGCCAGGCGCAGAAACCCGTTTCTCATCCTGTCTCGCAGCCCGATTCCTGAAAGTCCTTTGCGCCCGAAGGAGCCGGAGTCATGCTCAATGATGTCCGCTATCTTCTTGCGCACCCGGGAGGTGTGGATGTCCACGTCGCAGTACACTACCAGATCCGGCAGAAGCCCGCCGGAGACCTGCTCCATTATCGTACGCGCCCTCTCAAACGGCAGGTTGCGCCCCTGGGCCAGCAGCACGTGAGAGTAGAAGTACCGGTCACAAATCACCGCGCCGCCCTCGCGAAGGTGCGGGATAATCCTCTCCTCAAGCACCTGCGCATCCCTTGCCATGTAAACCAGGAACTCGGCCCAGGGCAGAAGGCCGAGGTTCTGCGGGTTGCGCACGACCTTGCGCAGCGATTTCGAAATCCGCGACTTGTACTCGCCCTGTTCGCGCGTGTGGTAGACTTGAATGCCAAGCGCCCTGAGCCTCCCGGCAACCACCTCGGATAATGTGGTCTTGCCGCTGCCGTCTATTCCCTCAAAATCGATAAACAAGCCTGTTCCCGCCTTCCACCTGCGAGGAGCCCGTGCCTTACTTGCGCCTCTTCAGTAACATCAACCGCCTGGACGAGGTCGCGAACTTGGAGAACTCCTGTGTCGAGCGGCACGCCCGAAGCAGCGGCCAGAGCCAGCCGGGAAGCCCGTTGCTGCTCTTTGTCTCGATTATCACATCACTCTCCGAGCCAATCGGCTCGCCGAGCTTGTCCGGCAGAATCGCCTTGAGATTCGAGTACGGATTCCTCGGCGCCTTGTAGTAGCGGACATTCGAGTCCACGGTAAGGCGAAGGTCCCATTCCTTTGACTCGAAGACCTGTCGCGAGTAGGTTACTATTGTCGAGGGCGCGATTTGCCGGTCGCGGCTGTGCGACTGGAAGCGTTCATAGTTCTCCAGTGCCTGCTCGACATCCGAGCTCTTCTCTGCACTCTTGGCTACGACTCCCTTTACATCCTGCCCGCCCAAGAGGCGGCCAAACACGCTCTTGCTGAGGGGGAAACGCCACTTCTGCGTGGCTATGCCGTTGCGCGACTTGACCTCAATCCAGCAGAAATTCGATGTCTCAACGCCCTTCTCCAGGAGGTAGGAGTAGTCCTTCGAGCGCAGCTTTATCGAAACAGAGTGGTTGTTGAGCGCCTTCTTGGCGAAGTAATAGCCGGATGTGTCAAGATAGACGGTAGCGATTTGCACCACCGGCCTGCCGCGCACGTACTCTGAGACCTCCATCTCGGCGGAGACCGCTTCAAGGAAAGCCGGAACATCGTCGGGCTCGACCTTGTACTTGCGCTCCATCCTGCTAATGACCAGTGGCGAACTCACCTGTGGCCCTCCGAAAGCCTAACTTGATTCTAACACAATTGCTTCTAAATGTCTAAACGCAACAAAACCCGGAAAGCGTCTATTGCGAGAAGAATTTGTTGAGGCTTATTTCTGACTTCCAATAGGCAACACCGAGGGTGCGCCGAAATAAACACCATCTCCGGGCTGTTTGCTTATGATGAACGGATATCTGTCAGCGCATCATGAGTTCGTAGAACGCGGCCGCGTGCCTGTCTCTGATAAACTCCTTGAGCTGCTCAACACCTGAGCGAAACTGTCTGGCTCCCCTTCCTCCCTTCTCCTGCGATGCCGACTCAATGACTTTGCGAATCTCTTCGACCCGCTTGATGAGCCGACGCTCGGCAAGCTCGCCCAGGAGGAGACTGGTCAAGGTCTCTTCGTATTTCTTGCGCCAGCGCCCCACCGCCAGTATCCGCTCGACCAGAGCGCGCCTGCCCATCGCAACGGGCTTGAGAACACTCACGGAGGCGCAGGTCTTCGGGTTGTAGCCCCGCGGCGTGAACATGCCGAACGCTTCGTTCAGGTCCCACGGGATGAAGATGAACCTGCCCTCGGGCGCGTCGTAGTAGAGGTAGAAGTTGTGGCCCGTGCCGATGTACGAATCGTAGTTAGCCATGAGCGCGTTCACTGCGAGGAATTTCAGAAACGAATCAATGTCAAGCAGCTCGGCAACCCTGCGGGCGAACTCCTCGGCCGGCGCCTTGTCTGTCAGCCTCGCAAGCCCTATGAGCGCATCGTAGTCAGGGTGCATCTCGCCATACTTCAGCTCGCATCTCTCGTACTGTCTCACATCGTCGGAGCGGTATCGCAGCGGGTCGTCGCCAAACACCTCCGGCTTGAAGAGCGTTCCCTCCGAGTTGCCCAGCTTTCTGCGCAGAAACGCGCCATCAATCTGCTCGACAGCAGTGTAGAGCCCGAAATAGCTGCGCTCGAACCGCCCCTCTACGCTGATATAGAGCTTCGCGAAAGCTGCCCGCCCCGCGCAGAGCCCCGCTTTGGCGAACATCTCATAGGCAAGGTATTCGCGCATCGCCGAAGGGTCTTTGAAGTTGTTGGACAGGTTCAGCTTCTTCATGCCGAGGTAGTCCTGGTCCCTGAAGCGGTCGAAATCTATCTTGAACGGGAACTTGCCCTCACGGCTGCCCGCCATGAGCGACGAGTTGCCCTTGAAACGGACCCCAACGCCCTGCAGGCGCGTCCCGTCGCACTCGAAGTGGGCCTTCACATATTCCTTCTTGAAGGGCTCTCTGGTGCCGCGCTCACCAAGTGCTCGCCATGCCTGCGCGCTGAAGGAGAGATGCACCGTATGAACTCCCTTTGCGTCCCAGAACTTCGCCGCGCCGTCCTTGGGCTGCGGCGTGCTCGTCACCTGGGTTATCATGACAGGCGCCGCCGAGAGGGTTCCGCTTACCGTGTCAGTCTTGCGAAACACGCGCCTTATCTTGCCGTCGCTTGCAGCTACAAGCGACGCAACGCGCCAGGTCGCTTTGCCGAGCTTCAGCTTCACCTTCTGTTTGCCCTTGCTGAATGCAGCATACCCGAAGGTGCCGTCTTTCTTCTTCAACTTGAACAGGGGCACCCCACTGATTGTGGTCTTGTGGGCACTGCCCGCCTCGATGTCGCTTAGCAGTTCACCAAGCACCGCGAAGGTGGCCGCGAGCCGGCTCAGGCGAGGCTTTCTGTCGAAGTCAAACCCTATCAGCAGGTCTTTGTGGCACTGGAAAACGACACCCTTGGCCCCTTTTGAGAGCGCGAGAACAGCCTGCTGCGCAGCGTAGGCCTCTGAGACGTTATCGTTTTCAAGCGTGACTGCTACATGGCTTTTCGCGCGCGAGCCGTCCATCAGCGGACAGCCCGCCTCCTCGAGAAGCAGGCGTTCCTTCTTCGAGAGCTCGTCGCTCACGTGAACGCCCACCGTAAACCCCTGCGCGTACGCGTTCGCGCACAGAAGCAGGAAAACAGCAAGCCAGGTAACGGATTTGACGGCGTTCATTCGCCTTCTTCCTCAAAGCCTATCTCGCCAAAGTCGCCCAGCGAGCGCAGCTCGCCCAGCAGGCTCTCGACCTCGAAATCCAGGGGAACGAACACCTTTATGGTGCCGCGCTCCTTCTTGGGCTTGTGAGAGAAGCTGAACACCCGCGCTTGGGCGTTCTGACGAATATGCCCCAGCGCCTTATTGAAGAGGCTCACCGGACCTTTCATGGTGAGCGTTACGGCGCGAGTGCCCGCGGACGCGGTGCTTGTCCCGTGTCTCAACTCGAGTACCGCAATTACGCACATTATCGTGAGCGTCCCGTACACTGCAACGCCCCATGCACCGAACCCGGAAGCCATCCCTATGGCCACGAGCAGAAACATCACGGCCAGGTCGGTCGGGTCCTTCATCGTCGTGCGGAAGCGGACAAACGAGCCAAGGCCGACAAGCCCGAACGCCCTCGCAATCGAACTGCCGATAACGATGACCATAAGCGCAGCGGCGGCACAGATGAGAATCTGCGCGCGTATTGCCAGCCCGGCTTTCAAGGGGTCGGCAATTGTCTTTCTCCTGTGCAGCCGCAGCGGGTGCATCGCGACAGCGCCACCCAGGAGTGCCGCCAGGCCGACGCGGCTCAGAATGTCCCAGAGTATGTCCAGGCTGAAGTCGCCACCGAGAAGCATCTTCTCCGATTTCGAGGAAAACAGCTCCTTGGCCGACTCCTCACCGTTGTTCTCCTTCTCACCTGCCGCAAGCACCACAACTGGCACGAGAAAGGCCAGTATCAGCAGAAATGTCACTCTTTTCCTCATTCTCTCGGTCTCCTCCCTGGTTGCTTTTCAGTTTATTCCACATAAGATAAACGCAGCAGAACCCGGAATTGTTTTGCGCTTTCCCGGCAATCTGTACTTCGGGCCTGCCGGCCACAGTAGCTGCACCAACGCGCCAGAACACGCGCAGCTTGGCCGGGTCCTTCCTCCTCATCCTTCGTAAGGCTCGAACTGATCCTTTCCGGCGCCACAGATAGGGCATACCCAGTCATCGGGCAGCTTCTCAAACGGGGTGCCTGCAGGAACGTCGGCATTCGGGTCGCCTTTTGCCGGGTCGTAAACCCAGCCGCAGATGCTGCATACATAGCGTTTTATCTCTGCAACTTCCTTTTTCTCAGACTCATTCTGAATTTCCTCGCCCCTGTAGGTCGGCGCGGATTTTGGGGCTCTGCCCTTTTTTTTCTCGTGATAGTCTGCATAAGTCAGCGGCCTGCCCTGCCGCAGGACTTCGCCAGCGACGAGCTCACCCACGAATATCGTGTGTGTGCCGACGTCAACCTGATTGATTACCCTCGCCTCGAGTGTTGAGAGAGTGTAATCAGTGACTATTGGACAGCCTGTGACGCCTATCTTGTGCTTGACCTGAGAGAGCTTGTCAACTTCCCTGCCCGACTTGAATCCGAAGGGGCCGATGAAATCCATCGGCACGGATTCATCAAGAATAGAAACTGCGAAGACACCGCTGCTTGAAATGTACTCGTGAGTCAGGTTGGCCTTGTTTATGCAAACTGCGATTCGCGGTGGCTGGGCAGTAACCTGAATGACCGTATTGGCTATCTGGCCGTTCAGTTTCTCGCCCAAGTGCGAGGTAACTACATAGACCCCGTAGCTGATAGCGTAAAGCGCCTTGCGGTCAATCTCGGCCACCATCGGCATCTCCTTCAACAGGAAAAACTTTTACTTGTTCTTGCCTTCCTTTTGCATCTTACTCAGGCGCCTGAAAGCGCTGTCAGTGAAGTTCACCAGCGCATCGAGGCTGTGCACACCTGATATGCGGTCAACTTCCGTTCCCTGTATATCGGTTATAATAAAGGTCGGCGTACCCATGACGCGGTACTCGTGGAAAATCGTGATGTTGTCCGGACCCTTGAAAGGTATCAGGAGAAATTTCTTGAACCTCCCGCCCTGGGTCTTTTCGAATTCATCCACCACCGGCTTCATTTCCTTGCAGTGGCTGCATGTATCACTGTAGAACTCGTAGAATATCGCATCCACCTGCCCGTCCTGCTTGTCAGGGGAAGCCTCTTCGGCGCCCGCGTCTTTCAGTTTCTTGACGGCATCCAGCATCTCTTTATGGTTACGCGCCTGTTCAAGGCCGGATTCCTGTACGAAACGAACCATGCCGCTTTTATCGATAAGCAGGCTCTTCCTGTTTGCCACCATTTCCTTCTCGTTGAACGTGCCGTATTTCTTTGAAGTCTCCCTGTCCCAGTCGCTGAGAAGGTCAAACGGCAGGTTCAACTCCTCCCCGTACTTTTTCAGGGTTGCATACGAATCAACGCTAATACCGAATACTTCCGTGTCGAGTTCCTTTAGCAGGGAGTAACTCTCCCTGTATTCCCCGAGTTCGCCCGTTCAGACCGGCGTAAACGCGAGCGGAAAAAACACCAGGATTACGTTTTTTATGTTTCTGAAGTCCGAAAGCGAAATTCTCTGCTGGTCCTGGTTCTTCAGCCAAAATTCAGGCGCCTTCGTCCCAACGCCGGGCACTCCGTACCCGCTCGGCGACAACATGGCACATCCTGTGCAGAATAAAAGCAGCAATCCAAGCGCAACTGAAGCTGCACGCATGGCAGACTCTCCTTATTACTGAGAACCTAACCGTTCTTTTCCAGTACCACATTCAGCTTTTGGGCAATCTGCAAGCCGAGTGACCGGCACTGGCTTAAAGTCTCGCCCTCAGGCACGAACTTGATTCGCAGCGGCTTATCCGCAAGCTCTATTTTCATCTGGCCGAAGATTTCCGCAAGCTGTTTGACTGCCTCGCCGCACTCTGCGGAGCTTTGTGATATGAATGCTCTTTGTAGGACATCTTTTCGACCACCAACACCAATGGGTGGCAAAAGTGCTGCAGTGGTGATAGGGACTATGGCAGCGATCGTGATAGTAATTCTACTCCTTCTACTCACCGCTTGCCACCTAACAAACCACTTCGTCTCTTCATACTTCACTCTCTGTAACCATAATCGAATTAACTGCGATGTTCACGAAATGGCCTACCGGACGAGGCACAGAGAATTCTATATCGAAAGTATCAGGCCGACTCCCTCCTTTTAGAGAAAAAGTGCTGACTACTGCGAAGAACAATAGCTCTGCACCATAGCGCTCTTTCAGCTTGTCCGGCAAGCCAGGCACAACACACTGGGCCAGTTTTCGCATTACGAGCGCCTTCCACTTATTGGGCCCCCGCATGTAGCAACTTGGCTGTTTGCCTTCGTCGAACCATCTGAAACTCTCGGTGATCTCATCGGTCATTCCCCAGCTTCTTTCGTTGGTATGTTCACCTGTCATTGAGTGTCCTCCTCCATACTCGCTAAACTCTGCAGTACCACCAGCGGCGCAATTATTGTGCTGACTCGTGATAGCATCTCATCCAAAAACGGCGCCTTGACCGTGTCAATGAGAGTGACTTTATCGGCAAGGATGAGATACGCATTGTATGTCGTTCCCCTGCTTGTCAGGTAGCCGTGGAAGTCCCTTAACCCGAAGTCAATCGCGCCGACCCAGTAGACATGATCTGTGACCTTGACGGCCTGGTAAGTTTCACCCATTGTTGTCCTCTTGTTGAGTAACTCTGCCCTTAGCTCCTCCAAAGCCCGTGAACGTTGCAGTATTCGCGGGCACTGACCTGGTTGGCATCGACCTTGATGACTGCCGAAGGCTCCTGGCCCGGCTTCAGGAACTGCCTGTACGCCTTTCCGTCCGCGATAATCTGCACCCACTCGATGAAGTGTTTTTCTTCCATCGGATGTGGTACGCTGCCTACAGTCACCTTGAAGCCGCCATCTACTTTTTCCACCACGGGGACATGCTTCTCCTGAGCAGCGTCGGCCGTCTGTTCCTCGAAGAGGTCCATGTTCGCACCGCAGCAGACAAGAGTCCCTGCACCTTCGTGGAGCATCTCAACTATATTGCCGCAGACACGGCACTTGTAAATCTGGAGTTTCTCCGTCATTTTTCGGTCTCCTTCTTCACAACTCAATTACTACCAGTTCTCCGCAAGCAGCTCGAAGTAGGCCTGCGGGTGGTCGCATGCCGGGCACTTGTGCAATGCCTCGGTTCCTTCCTGGATATAGCCGCAATTGCGGCAGCGCCAGGCAACCGGCTCGTTCTTTTTGAATACCGTGTTCTCCTTTATATTCGTTAGCAGTCCCAGGTAGCGCTTCTCGTGCTGTTTTTCGGCGACGGCAATCGCTTCGAAAATCTTCGCAATGTCCTCGAAGCCCTCTTCCCGGGCTACTTTCGCAAAGTCGGGGTACATCCGGGTCCATTCGTGGTTCTCGCCGCCGGCGGCAGCTTCGAGGTTGTCGGCAGTGCTTGCGATTACCCCCGCGGGGAACGCGGCCTGGACCTCCACCTCGCCGCCCTTGAGCTGCTTGAAAAGCCGCTTGGCGTGCTCTTTCTCCTGGTTCGCGGTTTCCTCAAACACGTCTCTTATCTGGTCGTAGCCATCTTTCTTCGCCTTGCTGGCAAAGTAGTTATAGCGGTTCCGAGCCTGCGACTCCCCCGCGAACGCTATCAGAAGGTTTCTTTCCGTCTTCGACCCCTTCAACTCCATTACTTCCTCCTTCCCGAACATTGACACAAGTACGATTCTCCTAATCAACTGAGTAGCCAAGTCCTCTAATTGTATCATGAAGCTGTCCGATATCCACATCTTTGCCGCCGATAGTCGCCCTGCCTGACTTGAGATCAACCTGCACAGACTGAACACCTGCAGTTTCGCCAAGCGCACGCTTAACGCTTTCAACACAGTGGGAGCATTTCATCCCTTTGATTGAGAATGTGACAGTCTCGGGAGCTTCTCCTGTTGAGGGAGAATCGGAGTGCTTGTGAGAAGGCGAAAACAAGGCAGCCCCCAAGACTCCAAGCAGGACCACTGCAGCCCCCGTCTTGAGAAAACCGGGCAGCATCCACGGCATAGCCGGCATTCCCGATGTACCGCTCGCAGCGAAGAGATAGTCAAGGAGCAGGCCCGCACCCAGCGCGGTAACTGCAACTGTCCCGAGATAAACAACGGCGGTGCGCCTGCCCATAATCTTCCAGATTGTGGCAATAGTCGCAGCATTGGTCGCCGGTCCCGTCATGAGAAACACCAGCGCTACTCCCGGCGACACCCCTGTGACAATGAGTGCCGCCGCAACCGGCACCGACGCTGTGGCACACACATAAATCGGAATGGCCACAAGCATCATGACGAGCATTGCGCCCACCCCGCCCCCAAGAACCCCCGCGAAGTAATCATCCGGCACAATAGCGGATATGATGCCCGCAATCAGGAGTCCGATAATCAGCGCCTTTCCTATGTCCCGCGGCAGCGTCACAAACCCAGTATGAAGAACTCGGGAAATTCTACCGCCTTTTTGTTTGCCGGTGCAGCACGCCTCCTGGCAGGTCGGGGCGGGCTCCCGCGCCTCTTCTTCCGAGGTGAGAAAAGATACGAGCGAGCCGCCGAGCAAGCCGGTCACCAGCGCGGCCAGAGGTCTGAACACAGCGAACACCGGGCCCAGCAGGCTCAGTGTGACAAAAATACTGTCCACGCCCGTTTGGGGGGTTGACAGCAGGAAAGACGTCGCAGCCCCCCGGCTCGCACCATGGCGCCGAAGCGACGCCGTCACGGGAATCACCCCGCACGAACACAGCGGCAGGGGCACTCCGAAAATCGACGCCTTGAAAACAGGCAGTATCCCCCGCCCCCCAAGATGCCGCTCGACCGTCTCCGGCTTGACCAGCACCGAGAGAAGCCCGGCGACAAAAAATCCGAGCAGCAGGTACGGGGACATCTCCCCGAGAACATTCCAGAACTGCAATCCAACATCTGAGAGTGTTTCAAGCACCGTGACCTCTCTCAGCTCCGCAGCCGCTGCTGCACAAGGCCAAGCCGCACCCGTTCGCTTGGCAGACCCTGTTCCTGCCGAGCTCCTTTGCTTTGTAAAGGGCGATATCCGCCTCCTTTATCAACTGCTGCAAATCCCCGCTGTCTGACGGGAATTCAGCAATGCCAATGCTCACTGTAACCCTGCTGCGGGGCTGTGTTACCTCGTCGGGAAGTGGATGCTGTGCAAGCTCACAACGCAGTCTTTCGGCAATATGGTATGCCGTGGCCTTCACAGTCTCCGGCATCACCACAACGAATTCATCCCCTCCGTATCTTCCTACTATATCCATTGTGCGCACTGAAGTTCTAATAAATTTCCCAAATTCTTTCAGAAGCCTGTCGCCCGCCAGGTGGCCGTAAGTATCGTTGTATCGCTTGAAATTATCAGTGTCTATTATCAACATGCACAAGGGTTTCCCGAACCTCCTGGACCGCTCAATCTCCCTGCCGAGCTCACTTAAGAAATGCCGCCGGTTCGGCAGCGAAGTGAGCTCATCCGTCAGAGACAGCGCCCTGGCCTCTTCAAACAAGACCCTGAGCCTCTGTGTATACATTCCCTGAACCATGCCTGCAAGCATTCCAAGCGCCGCAAAATAGATTGCCATATGAAGGTGCTCGAACCTAAACGAGTGCACCAGGAAACTCATCCCTCCGTACTCCGGATGATAACAACTGTAATGAATCAGCATGGAAAGAGGATGCAGCAAAACATAGCCTGCAGCGGCTCCGGCAAGGCCGTGAAGCAGCACCCACCTGAGCCGCTGGCTATGAACATTTTGCACTTCTGAATGATTCGATACTATCCCCTTCATCGTATCATCCCCCCTTCGGAACTTGTTTGTCCCTCCTCCGAATCTTTCTCCACAGGCTTCCCCAGGGCTTTCATCACCTGCTTCCAGCGCTCCTCCCCGAGGCACTGCTTCGCCGACTTACACCACTGGATGCATGAAGGAACGGATTCCTTTTCCACCTTCGCACCGCACTTGCGGCACCGCGCGTGCATCTCGTCCGAAAACAGCTCCACCATGTGCCCGCACTTCGGGCACGGGTGAAGGCTCGCAGTAATGTCGCGCCTGTTCTGTCCCGGGCATTTCATTTTCAGCCTCCCCTACGCGGACTTCTTCTCACCGTGGATACCTATCTCCATTGTCTTGACCGGTATCTCCTTGCCCGCTCCCTTCAGCGCTTCCTCGACAATGCGCAACAGGCCGTGGCAGCAGGGAACCTCCATGTACGCAATGGTTATGCTGTTTGCGTCATTATGTGAGAAAACCTCAGTTAGTTTCTCTTTGAGTGCTTCGGCATCCCCGAGCTTGGGGCAGCCTATCAGTGTCACCTTGCCCGGCAGCAGTTCCTGGTGCAGCGCGGGATACGCAAAACCGACGCAGTCTGCCGCAATGAGCAAATCCGCGCCATCGAGGTAGGGCGCATTGGCCGGAATGAGGCGGAACTGTACCGGCCAGTTGCCCAGGGTGGCCTCGGCATTGCTGGTTGAATCCACCGGCTTCGTAGTGCGGGGTATTCTCTTTATTGCGTGTGCAACCGCGGATGGGCAGCCGCACGGCAGTGTCACCACCGGCGCAGGGCCGGGGTGTGTCATCTTCTCCTTTGCCACGGCCTCCACATGCGCAAGGGCTGCCTCTTCATCAAACACATCCGCTTCCCGCTCCTCGACGGAAATCGCGTCCCGTGGACACTCGCCAAGGCAGGCGCCCAGCCCGTCACAGTAGACATCGCTCACGAGGCGCGCCTTCCCATCGATTATCTGCAATGCACCTTCAGCACACGCGGGCACACACTGCCTGCACCCGTCGCACTTCTCTTCATCTATCTTTACAATCTTCCTGAGCACCATCTCACTTCCTCCCTGCTGACTTTCTCGAATCAGGCTTACCACCAACCAACTCCGCGAGTGTAATCTCCTCAAGCAGACCACAGAGACCCTCTTGTACCGCCTCCAGCCTGTCATGAACCGGGCAGCCCTTCTGCCTTGGACACCCGTCCCTCCCGAGAAAACAGCGGTTCACCGCTATCTTCCCCTGCACCGCCTCTATTATGCTCAGGAGTCTAATGTCCTGGGCTGGCTGCGAGAGCGTGAACCCCCCACGTGCGCCGCGCTTCACCTTCACAATCCCTGCATTCTTGAGCTTGCGCAGTATCTTGTGAAGAAAATCAAACGGTACTTCCTGTGCCTGCGCAATCCTCGCAGTTTGTGCAACACCGCCTTCTCGGGCAATCAGTATGAGGGCTCTAACGGCGTAATCTGCGTCCCTTCTAACCAATTCCACTGAACACCTCCGTATGATACACGACTAATATAGTCCACTTTATTGGGGCTGTCAAGTAAAATCTGACTTTTTTGGTGAGATTTATTCTGGTGTAATCAGATGCAGGAACATGGTTGAACCTACTGTGGCACATTGGCGTGGCGCAGGGAGATATCTTCTCGGTATTAGGCTCTGTGGGAACAAAACCGTTCTTGCCTCGACGTGGGCTCAGTTTGCGAGTCGTGTATCATGGGGTAAACCTTCAGCCCCAATAGTTGCTGGAAAATGTGGCACAGAAATAGAGGATTGTCTCCCAGGTAGCGACGCCACAACCGCGCGGGCTCCTTGAAGAGGCGATAAAGCCATTCCATTCCAGAGCGTTGGACCCATCGTGGTGCCTGTTTGACACGTCCTGTATGAAAGTCAAAGGCCGCTCCCACCCCAATCATGACTGGTACTCTGATGCGCCCCACGTGCAAAGCCATCCATTTCTCTTGTTTCGGTGAACCAAGCCCTACCCACAGAATATCTGCCCGCGATTTGTTGATCATCTCGACAATGGACTTATCCTCTTGCACGATTTGCGGTCTAAACGGCGGGGAAAAAGTCCCGGCGACCTCCAGGCGCGGGTACTCCTTCTTCATGCGAGCTGCAAGTTGCTCCGGTACGCCCTCGGCGCCGCCGTAGAAGAAGTTTCGATACCCTTTTCGGGCTGAGAGTTCACACAGCGCCAGCATCAGGTCTGGACCGTACACTCTGTCCATTTCGCTATATCTGTGGACCTTTCCCAGCCATACCATCGGCATGCCGTCAGGAGTATTGAGACCGGCGCCATTCAGAATGCGCTTGAAACTGTCGTCTCGAAATGCAGCCATGATAGTTGATACAGCCACCGCGCATGCGTAGCACTGCTCTTGCCTGGCAATCCATCCTTCAATGGTCTGGAGTGCCCCCGACATGTCTACAACGTTGATTCCAACGCCCAGCACGTTTATGCGCGGGGATTCAGCGGTGTGAATGGGCTGAACACGGCCAACAGGCATCTGGTCGCCGTCTAATCTTCTTCTTTTATTCTCCAAGTACCCGCCGATAGTCATCTTCCGGTCTTGCAGCCCAAATGCTTGAAAGCCTCTGTTGCGTCCGACTACAACAACGGAAGATGAAAGTCTACATGTTCGATTGAGTCAAGTCATTTTCTGCTTCGGTTGCAGATGAAGCAGCCATCAGGCTAATACTCATCGAGACAGCTTACCCACCGCCGTGCTTCGCCGGAAAGCAATGGACATGCAGCCTCATAACGTTGAAAACACTTGTCTGCCATAGTCCTTATCAGCAGCCGGGCCGCGAAGATCGCTCGGTGCCCCCGGAAGTAGCGCTGCTGCGGGGGTTGCGTCAAGTATCTTTCGCTAATTTCATCCAGAGTACCGTCGATCTGAGATGGGTTTGATGGCAACCCTGCAGGGCTGCTATCAAACGGCGCGAGTTATCCCGCCACCGCGGGGCTTTTCTTCAACTCCCTGAGCCGCAGCAACTTCTTCTGGTTTAAGAAGTTACACCGCATCAAGAAGAGGCGGCAGTGGGATTCGAACCCACGGATAACGGATTTGCAAAACCAAACATAGCCTTTCCCGAACCCCCTAACCAGCCAACGACTTATGACATAAACCCTGTATTCCCCTGCCGTTCGGGGCGGAGTCCACCGGAGAGAAACGGAGTAGCAAGAAGTCAATCGGAGTACCGCGTTATATCAAAATTGTATCACCGAATAGCAAATTGTGCCCACCTTGGCCGTCAGGAATCTTTGAAAGCTGTAACATCTGGTAGGGAATCTGACGATACTATGCCATAGGAAGCCAAAGACGTTTGGAGGTGGTAGATGGGACCGTGTTCTGTTCGATTGGAGTTCGAGACCGACGAAGCGTTTAAGAGCCTTTTGGAGCGTCTTGATAAGGCTGCGCCTCAAGAGGCTGTGGAGTTGCGAGAGGCTTGCCATCCATCAGTTCGCGGGACTCTGCGCGCTGTAGGGTTCACGCTTAGGGGGGTGGCGCAAGAGATTGAGTTCCTGCAAGGTCTGATAGAGCGGATGGTTTCGCTCGGCCCAGAAGCCGCAGAGCGCTTGAGGAGATAGACCCGCGCAGAAGGTTCACGGCGTCCTTCAGAAACAGGGCAGGAACCGTCCTATCTCACGCGCTGAGGCAACATGAAGGCAATCTTGGGCTATCTTCCCCGCTTGGTTATTCGCGCCATGTCTCGAAACTGAGGCTTTTTTCCTATTTTTCCCGGAAACAACAATCCTTCTCCTGGCGAGACTCACTTCCCCAATGACCATCTACAGAATAGAACCGACTCTTGACAAACAGGAGGCGGTGTAAGTAAGATAGTGTTCGGATGCCGTTCTATTCCCTGGGAGCAAGATAGCTCTGTTATGCAGCAGGGACAAGATGGCG
>DAOVDS010000138.1 GCA_030669415.1 bacterium | reverse complement strand
AATTACTTGCTTGTATCGGCATCGACATTGAAAACGTTTATGGGGAAAGGGGTAAAGATTATCTGAGGACTAATGTTAAGCGGTATAATCAAGCGGCAAGCCACGCAAACTGGATGGTGTTGGTAGATCTGGATACTGATGCTGAATGCGCGCCACCATTTGTTGCATCTTGGCTTCCTAACAGAAGTCCAAACCTCCAATTGCGTGTTGCGGTCCGGGCAGTGGAATCTTGGCTTTTAGCAGATAGCAAGGAAATCGCTGGTTTCCTTGGAGTATCAAAGCAGAGAATCCCAAAACAGCCCGAGAATGAAATTGACCCGAAAAATACGCTTATAAACATCGCGCGCCGGTCAAGGAGCAGGAAGATTCGTAAGGACATCGTTCCAGGACCGGATAGTTCAGCAAGTCAGGGACCGGGATACACGAGCAGGTTGGTAGAGTTTGCGTTGCTCTGCTGGGAGCCTAAGAGAGCTACACGCCGCGCACCAAGTTTGAAGCGGACTCTTGACTCCTTGTTGCGATGGAAGATGGGGCAATGATATTATTGCTACCCGTTAAGGATTTGTTTGATACAAGACATTTTTATATCCTGATTCGAATCTTGTGAGGTATTCTCACGCACCGCTGATACGCTTCACTTTTTAGTATCCGTTCGGTGATGCACATCTTACCGGTAGTTGGCGTTTGAAGAAAAATGGGCATGTCAAGAGAAGTCCCGTTATGAGAAGGAGATGTTATACCGAAATCGCCGACCGTGCGGGCATGACGGCGCTCAATACGCTGACGCTGGAGATTTACTACCGATACGCGCGGGCGAAGCCGGGGAAGAAGTAGGCCTGCCGGCAAGCTGGACAGGATAAGAGTTATTTCTGCAAGAGATATGAACAGAAAGGAACGGAGGTACTTTCAATGAAGAAACTGAAAAAGATTCCCCGGTTCAAGAGTGAGAAACAAGAACGGGAGTTCTGGTCGAAGCACGACTCCACCGAGTATGTGGACTACTCAAAGGGTGCAAAGACGTTGTTTTCGAACTTGAAGCCATCGCTGAGGACGATATCTATACGCCTGCCGGAGTCACTTATCCAGCATCTGAAAGCGCTGGCAAACAAGCGGGATGTACCTTACCAGTCCCTCCTGAAGATATTCCTGACAGAAAGAGTGGAAAAAGAACTGCACACTACGTGATAAATTCACCCCCATGCCGCGAGCAAATTTATTACACGGCGAACAAGTTCGCCCGCTAAATATTTTGTATTCTGTATCGGTGTAATCCGTGCTTGAACAAAAAAGACACGCGCTGCAAGCAGCGCCGCTAAATGCCCGCGTGGCGTGTGCGGGTTCGATTTCTTGACAGGGTGGGGGGAGTCTGCTATATTACCGGTTCTCAGCTTCGGGGGGAACAGTCTTATGCGGCATGTACTGCTTGGCAATGCGACGATTGCGCGCGGGCTGGTGGAGGCGGGGTGTCACTTTGCGAGTGCGTACGCGGGTACGCCGAGCTCCGAGATACTTCCCGCGTTTGTCAGGTTCGTGAAGGAAGAGAACACCGGCGCCTACGCCGAGTGGTCCACCAACGAGAAGGTGGCTTACGACAACGCCCTGGCGGCGAGCTGCACCGGCAAGCGTGCGGCAGTGATAATGAAGCAGGTCGGCCTGAACGTGGCGGCCGATTCGCTGATGAGCTCGGCCTATACGGGCACCGTCGGCGGGCTTGTCGTAATCTCGTGCGATGACCCGGGCCCGCACTCGTCTCAGACGGAGCAGGATTCGCGCTACTTCGCGATGTTTGCGAAAGTCCCGGCTTTTGACCCCATTTCACCCGACGATGCCCGCAAGCTCATGCAGCGCGCTTTCGAGGTTTCGGAAGAGCTTCAGGTGCCGGTGATATTCAGGGCTGCAATCCGCGTCTGTCACGCCAGGCAGACCATCACGTTTGACGAGCCGCTGAAGCTGGAGCGGCCTGCCGCTTTCGAGAAGGACCCGGGCCGCTGGGCTGCGACGCCGAGGTTCCGCCTGATACTGCACAGGCAGCTCAACGAGAAGATTGAGAAGGCCAGGGAGATTTTCGAGAGCTTCCCGGAGAACGGGGCGACATTCGAGCCGAGGGACGTGAAGCTCGGCATAATTGCGGCAGGCATCCCCTATTCGAACGTTATTGACATCCTGGAGGAAACCGGGCTGTCGAAAGAGGTGCCGGTGCTTCGCATCGCGACGCCGTACCCGCTGCCGGAGAAGCTTGTTGAGAAGTTCATTGGCGGCTGCCGGCAGGTGCTGGTACTCGAAGAGCCGGACGAGACGATTGAGCTTCAGATTCGGGACAAGAGAAAGGTATGGGGGCGTCTTGACGGGCATGCGCCGCGCGCCGGCGAGATGGTGCCGGAGGTAATCTGGGCAGTCATCAGCCGCGCGCTGGCGGAGGCGGGCATAAGTGAAGGCCTGCCGCCCGTTGATGAGAGTGTCCGGGAGGCGGCCGGGAAGCTGGGGCTGCCGGTGAGGCGCCCGTCGCTGTGCCCGGGCTGCCCGCACCGGGCCGCGTTCTACGCGATACGAAAGGCGGTGCCCAAGGGGATTTACACAAGTGATATCGGTTGCTACACGCTCGGGATTAACCTGGGTGTAGTGGACACGTGCCTGGACATGGGTGCCGCAATTACGATAGCGAGCGGTTTCCACAACGCGTTCAAGCAGGATGGCGCGGACCAGCCGGTGGTGGCGACGATAGGCGACTCGACTTTCTACCACTCGGGCCCGGCGGGGCTGATAAACGCCGTGTATAACGATGCGCGGTTCGTGCTGGTGATTCTGGACAACGCCACGACCGCCATGACCGGCATGCAGCCGACGCCAGGCACCGGCGTGCGGGCCGACGGCTCGCAGGCGCCGGAGCTGCCCCTGGAGCGGGTTGTCAAGGGGTGCGGGGTGGACTTCGTCAGGGTGTGTGACCCTTACGATGTCAAAGGCATGATAGAGCTTGTCAAGGAGGCGCACGCATACACAAGGGGGCCTGAAGGCAAGGTCGCGGTGATAATCGCGCGCCACCCGTGCCTAATCAACATCCGTGGGATTCCACCCGAGGAGCGCATCGAGGTTGAGGTGACTGACGAGTGCAACGGGTGCAAGTTCTGCATAGAGCGTTTCGAGTGCCCGTCGCTTGTGTTTGACGAGGAGAGCGAACGAGTGACTGTGGACACCCTGACCTGCGCGGGCTGCGGCGTGTGTGTCGAGGTGTGCCCGCGGGGGGCGATTGTTGTAAAGGAAGTTTAGCTGGCGAGGTGGCAAAGCCACTTCTGATAGAGTGCCTACGGCACCTCGCCGTGTTGTTTGCAGGAAGTCATTACGCGGCGGGCAAGCCCGCCGGCTAACTCTTCGGTGAGAGTGATGTTCGGGGAGTACCGGAAATGAGTTTGGTGCAGAAAGAGGCACAACAGATACTGATAAGCGGACTCGGTGGGCAGGGCGTACTTTTCGCCACCAGCCTTCTGCTCGAGGCTGCGCGTGCAAAGGGGCTGGAGGCAATCGCTTCGGAGACACACGGCATGGCTCAGCGCGGCGGCTCGGTCGTATCGCACATCAAGCTGGGTTCGTTCCTGTCGCCTCTGGTGCGCTCCGGCTCGGCGGACCTGCTGCTTTCGCTTCAGCGCGAAGAGGCGTTCCGGAGCCTTCATTTCGTGAGGCCCGGCGGGACTGTCGTGGTAAACGCGGCGGCGCTTACCGAAGAGCAGGCCGCGCTTGCAGACCAGTTGAAGGAGCGCGGGGTGAAGTTCGTAATCAGGGATACCACGGCGATTGCGAAGTCTGCGGGCACACCGCGGGCCGGCAACGTCGCGCTGCTGGGCATCGCCTGCGCTTCAGGCGCGGTGCCGTTTGATGCCGGCGAACTGAAGGCAGCTATTGAGACTCTTGCCCGCGGCCCGCGCAGGGAGCCGAACCTCAAGGTCTTCGAAGCAGCTCTTGCGGCGAAATAGCGCTACTCTACCCAGAAGCGTCGCAGGCAGATATCGTCGCCGTTGGGGAGTGACTTGACAGTCTCCCACTTGACGCTGGTGCCGAGCTTCTCGTTGATATCCGCCATGAACGCCTCAAGCCACATATCGCAGCCGGGCTGGTCCTGCTCGAGCTTGTCAAGCCGCTTGTGCCAGTCGTACCACGGGCAGCCGTTGTGCTGCGCGAAGGATTCCTTGTCGCTCTCGCCCTCGACGAGGACCGCATCCTCGCCCATGGCCTGGCTGGAGAAGACGAAGTTCTTGGCAATCTGTCGGGGCAGCGGCTTCTCAGGGTCAAGGTGCTTGAGGTAGCCGGGTGATGTGTCGTGTCCGACAATCTCCCAGTATTTCTTGACGACATCGAGTTCGGCCGTGCCCTCTTTGGCGAAGTGCATCGCCGCCTTGAGCCATTCGAAGTGGCTCATCCGCTGAATCTGGGAGAGCATGTGGAATTTCTTTTCGAGAGGTATCCCCTCTGCCATGATTTCCTCCTTTACCGCTTGACTGCGTACGCTTCGTGAGTCTCGACAATGCCGGCGTAGGGCACCTTGAAGTGAATTGCCTTTATGGGGCACACCTCGGCGCAGATGCCGCACTCTTCGCAAAGCTGCACAAGGATAACCGCCTTATCCTTGATAAGCCCGATAATTTTGGGTGGGCAGCGTTTGACGCAAGCGCCGCACCCGTTACATTTGAACACATCGATTACCGGTACCATTGCTTCCTCCTTACAGCTTCATGCCGAGCTTGTAGGCATCCAGGATGGCTGCGTTGCCTCTGCGCGTGATAAGGGCATCTCCAATAGTGAAGGCGTTGCCCTTGGTCAGCTTGAGCGGGGTGTTTGGCGTCATGTCCGCGAGCACGACAGTGTCATAGGGCACCTCGGCCTCTTTGCCTTCGGGGCCGATAGCGAGGACGGCGCCATCACCTATTTCCTTGACCTTGTGCAGGGTAATCTGCTCTACGCCGCCCCCTTTGAGCTTCTTCCTGTAGCGCCAGATGTAGGATGGGTTTACATCGAGTCCCAGCTTCTTGGTCTCGCCGACAATTGAGATTTCGTGCCCGCCCTTGTCAATAATAAACAGGGCCGTGGAGATAGCAACACCGGTTGCACCAAGAATAACAACGCGCTTGCCGAGCTCGACCTTCCCGCGCAGGACATCGAGGCAGTTGACCACATTGGGCTTGTCACTGCCCGGCACGTCGGTAGAGGGCAGGGCACCGGTGGCGAGCACAACAGCGTCCGCCTCCTCCTTGTCCAGAAGCTCCTGGGTGACGGTGGTGCCGGTCTCGATTTTGGCACCGTGCTTCCTGCACTGGCCCTCGAGATAGTTCACGAGCCGCATGAACTCGCTGTCGCCCCACGGCCCGTTGGAGGCGGCGGCAAACTGTCCGCCGACGTGGTCTTCTTTCTCGTAGACAGTTACGTCGTGGCCCTTTTCGGCTGCGATGGCCGCAGTCTGGAGCCCGGCGAGCCCTGCGCCCACGACGAGGACTTTCTTCTTCTTCCCGGCCTTGGGGAAACCGTAGAAGCCGTACTCGGGCTCGCTCTCGTGCCCGAGTGATGGGCGCACCATGCAGCAGAGCTCCGCGTCGCGGAACAGGCGGGCGAGGCAGATATTGCAGGCCATGCAGGGCCGTATTTCCTCTTCGGCGCCTTCGAGTATCTTGTTGGGCAGCATGGGGTCTGCAATCATGGGCCTGCACATCTCCCAGAAGTCGAGCCTGCCATCGGCCATGGCCTTCTCCGGGATTTCCGGGACAAAGAGGCGGTAGGCCATTGACACGGGGATGTCGAGGTTGTTCTTGAAGCGCTCCGCGACATAGAGCCAGTGTCCCATCTCGACGTCGCGGCTGATGACGCTTACGGGCGATTCCTGCCAGCCGGCAGTTACGGAGAGGAGGTCCACGCCGGCGTCGCAGACAATCTTGTTCATCAGGAGGGATTCTTCGGGCGTGCTTCCCCCGCGGTCGAAAAGGAGCTCTTCACCGCAGAGGCGGATGGAGATGGGGACATCGCCGATAGCCTTGCGGATGCCCTCGACAATGCGGCGGGAGAACTCGGCCCGCTTCTCGGGTGGGCCGCCGAACTCGTCGGTGCGCGTGTTGGTGTAGGAGCTCAGGAAGTTGCTCAGAAGGTAGCCGACGATGCCGCTAACCTCCACGATGTCGAAGCCTGCCTCGACGGTCCGAACGGCAGCCTTGATGTGCTCGTCAATGCACTGCTCGATGTCGGCGACAGTCATCTCGCGCGGCGGCCGGAAGCGCGGGAGCTTCTGCGGCACATCCGAGGGCCCGACAGTATAATCGAGGTGGATGCCGCCGACACGCCCACAGTGCATGAGCTGCAGGCAGGCGAGCGCGTCGTACTTGTGAATGACATCGGCTATGCGCTTGAGCCCTGGAATGAACTTGTCATCCCAGATAGCCATCATGCCGACGTAGCCCTTACCCTCGCCTCCCTCGTCGGTGAAGGCGCCCTGTGTGGTGATGATGCCGGCCCCGCCGCGGGCCTGGGCCTCCATGTACGCCACTTCCTTGTCGGCGACCCATCCATCTGCGTAGTTGAAGTTGGTCTCCGTGGAGGCGTACTTAATGCGGTTCTTCGTCTCCAGCTTCCCGATCTTACCGGGGCTGAAGATATGCGGGTACTTCTTAGCACCAGGCTTCATGAGATTCCCCTCCTTTCGGTTGATCTGCTCACGCCATGGGTTGCGTTATGCTGCTCAAGAGACGAAAAACCCAATCTATCTTTTGCCCGGGGCCGTGTCAAGTGTTTTCTGAACCCAAGTGGCCGTAATTGGCATGTCTATTGAGTGTGCATCAAATGCGTTTTTGCGGAACTGTCTGTCGGAACGTGAGCTGCGCTTAAAACTGCGCGAGTTCCGTTTGACAACACGCACAAGATGTGCTACTATCTCGTAACTGGTAATTTTAACATTGTAGCCCCGTAACGGGACAGATAGAGAGGGAGGGAGGGCCATGAGAAAAATGATTGGCCTTGTAGTCCTGGCGCTGGTGCTCTGCATCATGCTCTGCAACCCAGAAATTCGCACCCAGGCAGGCGAAACACTCCACGTGCCGGAAACCTATGGCACCATCCAGGCTGCAATAGACGCGGCATCAAACGGCGATACGGTGCTCGTTGCTGACGGTACTTACACCGGCGCAGGCAACAAAGACCTCGACTTCGGCGGCAAAGCCATAACAGTCAAGTCTGAAAATGGCCCGGACAACTGCATCATCGACTGCGAGAACTCCGGCCGCGGCTTCTACTTCCACAGCGGCGAAGGCGGCGATTCAGTGCTTGAAGGTTTTACCATCAAGAACGGTGATGTGGGTACCGGCTACGGCGGCGGGATTCGCTGCTATTACTCCAGCCCGACCATAACCAAGTGTGTAATAACAGACAACGAGGCGGGCGGTTATGGCGGCGGCATCGATTGCTACGATTCCGATCCAACCATCACCAACTGCGTGATAACGGACAATTCGGCGGACAGGGGCGCCGGTATTTCCTGCTATTACTCCGGCCCGACGATCACGAATTGCCTTGTGACAGGCAACTCGGGCGAACTGGGCGGCGGCGTTTCTTGCCAGTGGCACTCGGACGCAACGCTGAATAGCTGCACAATAGCAGACAACAGCGTCACAAAGTTCGGGGGCGGCCTTTACTCCAAGAAGCACTCCGATGTCACGCTGAATAATTCCATTCTGTGGGGCAACAGCGCCTCGTGGGACGGCCACCAGGTCTTCATCTACAATATCAACGCGCCTGTGACGCTGAACTACTGTGACTATGCCAACGGTGACGACGACATAGGCGGAAGTAACCGGCTTACGGCGAACAACTGCATCAACTCCGACCCGCTCTTTGTCGGCGATGGCGATTATCACCTGACGGCTGATTCCCCATGCATCGATGCAGGCAGTGATTCATATGTACCCGAAGGTGTCACGACCGATCTCGATGGCAATCCACGTATAACGGGGGATGCGGTAGATATTGGTGCCTATGAATTTGCAGTATTTGGTGCACTGAGTCCATACTGTGAAGGTCTCAGCGAGCCAACGGAGGTGCCGGTTGCGCGACCGCATTTCAGCGCTATTTACAGTGATCTCAACCCTGACTACCTTGCAACGCATCATGTTATCGAACTCGCAACAGATGAGAATTTCACTGACGTAATCTGGGCCCCCGGTGAGATTCAATTTGAGACCCTGGTGACAGTCGGCAGCCGCTGTGGGGATATTGAATATCCCGGTGAGGTGAAACTCGTTCGCTCCCCGCCCACCATTTATTACTGGCGACTTGCATTGCGCAACAATCAGGGCGAGTTGAGCGACTGGTCAGAAGTGCAGTCTTTCACGATGGATACGATTGACAAGGTAATTGACCAGGATACAACTTGGACAAGGCGGCACGAATATCACAATCTAACAGTCACAAATGATGCAACGCTTTACCTCGAGGGCGATTTCACCGCTGTGGCAACAGGGCTCCTGCACGTCACCTACGAAGCAGACATAGTGTACAAGACCGGCGCAATCATAGTCGCAGCTAATGCCACGATTGACACCGACTGCTCGATCAATGCTGATGGCATGGGCTTCACAGCTGACAAAGGTACCGGAGCTGGCGGTTCCAGCAGTACAGACGGTGGTGGTGGTGGCGGTTTTGCTGCAACAGGTGGCAGAGGAGGCGGGTCTACAGGAGGCTCGGGCGGCATCACCTATGGTAGCTGCTCCCGCCCTGACCACATCACAGTCGACATATGGGATCAGTTTAGAGGTTCCGGCGGCGGCACTGGCGGCTGGGAAGCCACTGGCGGTACAGGCGGCGGTATTGTTAGGCTGATTGTGACTCAGACTCTCACGCTTGACGGCAGGCTTTCGGCTGATGGCACCGATGGTCAACCAGGGACTTGCGGCAATTCGGGCGGTGGAGGCGGTTCTGGAGGCACAGTAGCTGTCAGTGCCTGCAAGATGACGGCGACCGAAGGCTTTGCTGGTGCAATCACAGCCAACGGAGGCAATGGCGGCAACGGACTGCCCTCATGGGGCGGGGGCGGGGGTGCTGCAGGTGGGCGTCTCTATCTCTTTTACTCCCTGCGAGAGGCAGCTCTGCCACCCGAGAACTTCGAGGCTAACGGCGGTGAACCCGGGGCCAACGGCAGCCCTCCGCCCGAAGCGGGCCAGCCGGGGGTTGTCCAAACAGCTTCGTTCGCGGAAGCGTCCTTTTTCTTCAAAGATGACGAGATCCCAACGACTGTGGCGGTGATAATCGTTGATGAGACGCTGGACATGCAGCTTGAGTGTCGCTATGTCCCGTTCCAGCACCGAGTTGAACTACGCGTTGAGAATCCGGATATCCTCACGATCTTACCTGAGGATTATTCCTACATGGGAAGATCCCCTTTGATCGGCGAGTATGACGACTGCGGTGGCTTGTACCCTTTGTTGCCGACACCAGAGTTCACCGTCGCGCGGGATGACATACAACTTAGCTGCATTGGACTTGGCGAGACTGTAGTTGACGCGATTCTGGGTTGCGAGCCGGATGTCCCGATACCACCCGATCCACCGGAAGATGATGTGAGACCCGCGGCAACTCTTATATGCCCGAACACAAAATTCCTTATCAGGGCAGTCTGGTTTGGTGGTGAAACAAACAAGTATCATCCGGTAGCTAGGGATAATGGAATCCTATACACGGATAATCCCCCGGAAAAACCTCACTGGCTTGATGACAACCTTGACAGAGTTGTTGACAGGACTTATCCTGTCTGCTTCACCCGCAACAGTAAGCCCAAGGTGTCAATTGCGATAATTAGTGTGACTAAAATCCCAGTAGACGACAGGGACATCTACATCAAAGCGTGGGCACCAATTATACATGACATAGGCCCCGTACAGCCGACATCTGTGGAGACTGTAACAATCGCGGGTCAGCAGATGTCAGAAATAAAATATGTAGATATTGTGCCCCAAGACCCGTTTGGTAGCGGCATAGACTTTATCGACCCGCTCAAGATATTTTGGCGGGTTTCTACTGACCGTGGGAAGAGTTGGACCTATTTGGTTCCGAACACTGAGAATCAGTGCTACGTTACCCTTGATGAGCCTGCAACAACAGTATGGCATACAGTTGTCCACATCTCCTGCAAGAATGCTAACGGTGAGGAGGAGGAAAAGTACGTCCCCGGACGAGTTTTTGCAGAGTTCACGGACCTTGTTGTAAAGCGGGTTGATGGCACGCAGCTAACATACTGGGCTACAGGCAGTCCTCCTGATAACACTCAAGATCTGCTCAATACGGGAGATGGTAGGTGTGGAGCATGGGGTGACTTTTTTGACGACTGCCTTCTTGTCCAGGGAATCTCAGGTCAACTCTATTCGGGAATATACACTAAGGACAAGGAGTTCGAAGATGAACCTGGTGTTATATACAAAGGCCATGCATTTGTCGTAGATCCTGACCTCGAAGGCCAAGGGGCCACTGACCCACCTAACGATTTTAAGGACCACTGTGTAGTACGTTACAATGGAAAAATCTATGATCCATCCTATGGCAAAAAATATGATAATCTTCTTAAATGGGAAGATCCTTCCGTAATCCAGCTTAAATACAAGCACCCCGAAACAGGCGCGATAAGGGTAGAGGATGACATAGATGGTGTCCAAGAGACGAAGATACTCCCTTAGAATCCTTAGAAGTGAGAGGTTAGATTATGTGTAGTACAACGCCACTCTGTGGCCTGATCCTAATTCTCCTTTTCTCTATTGGCTGTGGCCAAAATGGT